>DASZUZ010000423.1:0-3063 GCA_035547415.1 Bryobacteraceae bacterium
CGATGGCAGGTCCGGCGCCTGGGCGCACTTCCAGCACATCGGAAATCTGGTGAACCCATCCCTGCTGATCTCGAGCCGGGACCAGCGGGTTCTTTATTCGGCGCACGGAGACGAGCGCTATGCCACCGCATTTTCAATCGACCGTGAGACCGGTGAACTGACGCCGCTGGGACAGGCCGATACCGGTGGAACGAATGGCGTGCACCTCGCGCTCAGCCGCAGCGGGAAATTCATGGTGCTGGCGAATTACGGATCCGGGACGGTGGCGGTTTTACCGGTGCGCGACAACGGCGCGCTTTCGGACCACTCGCAACTTGTGGACCTGCCGGGGAAACCCGGGCCTCATCGCGTGGAACAAACGAGTTCGCATCCGCACCAGGTGGTTTTCGATCCCTCCGGACGATTTCTCCTCGTACCGGATAAGGGGCTGGATCGGGTGTTCGTTTTTCGCTTCGATGACGCCGCCGGCAGACTGAGCCCGACCGAGCAGGCTTCCGTCTCCGCGCGGGCCGGCTCAGGGCCCCGGCATCTGGCGTTTCACCCGAAAGCGCCGGTGGTGTGGACACTGAACGAACTGAGCAGCACCGTGACCACATACGCGTGGGATGCCGAACGCGGCGCACTTCATCCCCTGCAGATTCTGAAATCGCTGCCGGCGGATTTTACCGGCGACAACACCGCGGCGGAAATCGCCGTTTCGCCCGACGGCCGATTCGTCTATTGCTCAAATCGCGGGCATGACAGCGTTGCGGTGTTTGCGGCGAACGCGCGCACGGGACTGCTGACGCCGGTTGCATGGACGCCGAGTCAGGGCCGGTCGCCGCGTTTCATCACGCTTGACCCAACTGGCCGGTTTCTCTACGCCGCGAACGAGCAGGGCGATACGATCGCGCAGTTCCGAGTAGATCCCGCGCATGGCGTACTGCGTCCCGCGGGCGAGACGGTTCGTACCGCGAGTCCGGTCACCATCGCCTTCGCCGGTTTCGGTTAAAAGGCAGGCCACGCTTTTACCGCGAGAACTCATCCTCGTGGGTCTGAACGAAGCGGTGCTGCTCGTGGTTCCATGTCTGGCGCATCACTTCAATCGCGCGCGCCGTTACGCGGATCACATTGAACGAGTTCGGCTCGCCCCGTCCGCGCGTGGACGTTGCCGTGCCGGCCTGGACGATCACGGCTCGGTGGCTGCCGATTCGCAACGCCTCGCTCGCGCCGCCAGCGAATGCCTGATGCGCGTGTCCGGCGAGAATCAGGTCGACGCCGCAATCCGACCATTGCGCGAGAGCCCGGCGGGCGCGCAGGACCTGGTTGGCTTTCGACCAGTCCCACGGCACGTCGATCGGATGATGTACGACCAGGACTTTCAGTGCTCCAGAGGTTGCCGAACAGAAGCATTGGCGGACCGATTCCATCTGTCCGAAGCTGATCCGGCCGCCCTTCCACGTGAGCGCTCTCGCCGTATTGATCCCTATCACGACCATCGCGTCGTCTGAGTAAGATTGCTCGGTTTCGGCGTGAATGTATTCACGGAAGCGCGCCCATTTCGAAACGAACCGCGAGTAGGGGTTGTGGAGGGGAACGTCGTGATTCCCGGGGACTACCACGCGAGGGCCAGGCAAGCGATCGAGAAAGGCGCGCGCTTCGCGAAACTCCTCTCGCCGGGCGCGCTGCGTGAGATCGCCCGACACGGCGATGACATCGGGCCGGAGGTCGTCGATTGCCGAGACGAGCGGGTCCAGCGTATTCCGGTCGACACGGCCGAAGTGGAGATCGGACAGATGCGCGATGACGCGCGTCACGGCGCGAGGACTCTCACGGCGCGAGGAACGATGGAATAGTTGAGCGGCTGCCGCATGCGCACTACTTCGCCATCAAGCGAGACATGCAGATCTTTCGGATGTTTCGTACGAACTCTCAGCCGCTTCGCCGTCACCAGAGTGAAATCGCGATCTTCCCGCAGGTAACCGAAGAGCGCGCGGAATGCGATCCGGATCAGCCCTGTCACGCCATGATGGCGAGCCGTGCAGATCCCGAGTACTCCGGAATCTAGCTGTTTCCTTGTGCCAATCGGCCGGCCCTCGGTTTCGTAGATGTTGTTTCCGACAAACAAAAACGGGGTAATGCGTGCAAGATTGCGGCCATCCACTTCCAGACGCAGGCGAAGAAACGGTAATTTTGCGAGAGCCTTCACGCAGGCGATGACAAAGGCCGGCCATTTGGGGATGCCAGAACGACGCGCGTCGTCCCGAGCCAGAACAATTGCGGGATAAATGCCGATTCCAGAGTTGTTGATGAACAGACGGCCATTGAGCGCGCCCGCGTCGACTTCGCGCGTTTTGCCTTCCAGCAGAACCCGCTCGGCCTCCGCCACACTGTGAATGCCGAGGTCGCGCGCGAAGTGATTCAGCGTGCCCAGAGGAAAAACGGCAAGAACAGCCGGCGATTTTTGCAGGGCGCGCGCCACTCCACTGACGGTTCCATCGCCTCCGCACGCCACCACCGTGTCGCAGCCGTCATCCAGCGCCTGCCGGACAGGACGAGCCGGATCGCCCGGACACGCATATTCGCGTACGGTATGGCCCTGCGCAGCCATTCTGGCCGCGACCAGATGAATGATGTCGGCCTGACGGCCGTGACCGGCGCGAAGGTTGTGAATGAATCCGAAGCGGCGCAATCGTGTGCCGCTTGCATTTTAGCGGTTCAGGCAGATCACAGTCCAATGCGTGGCGGGGCCGTGGCTGCCACGCAGTCCCTGATGTGAAGTGGCTTTGCCGTGCCACGGCGGAGGACAATTGACTCATGGCCACCCGAGAAAAGGAACTGCTGGAAAGAATCCGGCAGCTGGAGGAGCAGAACAGTGCGCTTCAGGACAAGCTTGACATGATCTACGCAATCCTTGCGCCGGATTACGAAGAGATCGAGGACGAGGACACGGCTGCCAGCCCCGGCCTGGTACAGATCGACGTGCCTGGTCCTAAGTAGGGTCGGCTTCCGTTCGGGCGCTCGCCTGCAAGACCGGATTTTCCTTCCTGCCTCGCTTGCTGTAAACGATTCCCGCCAGCAGGA
>DASZUZ010000424.1:0-12669 GCA_035547415.1 Bryobacteraceae bacterium
GACCACGATATTGTCGTTCGCGCTGTTGTAATCGGCATTGATGCGGCCGGATACCGGAATGCCCCGGCGCCCCGGGCTGATTGTGAAATGCGCTGCCGCGACAACTGCCTTCTCGCCCTGCGCATCGACGGACCCTGAAATGACCCCGTCATACGGAATCTTCTGGTGGAACAGCCTCGCGGCGTTCTGGATGTCGAGGTTCCGCAGATTCCCCTGTACCTTGTATCGCTGAAAGTTTGCCAGCGAGACACTGCCGTCGAATTCGGCGCCGATCGCTGCCACATGCAGCCCGGTGAGATCGAGGTTATTGGCCGCATCGAGTTTCGCCACGCCGCTGAGGGTCACCGGCGTGTCGGGCGCGGTAAACTTCGCCAGTCGGCCCAGTTCACCCGGAGCCAGTTCCGACCGGAACTGAAGAGATGCGTTTCCGCTCGGATCCTTCAGCCGTCCCGATGCCTCGAAATTGGATTTGCCAAGCGTAATCCGAAGGCCGGCCACGTCGATCGCATCGCTCGAAGCGGTCGCGTTCGCCTCCAGATCCAGTTCTCCCGGGACGTTCTTCGCGTTGACCGCGAGAGGCAGATTCGCCACGTTCTCGAGGTCGATCGTGGCCACTCGCCCGTTGATATGAGCGCTCACTTTCGGGCTGTTCATGTTCTCCATCGATCCGTTGATGGAAATGGTCGAAACGGGGGTGGAGATCGTCGCATTCCGGATATCGATGCGGTCCCGGTGCAGAGCGACCGGAACATCCACTTTGAAATTGACCGGAGTGTTGCGGCCGGAGAGCACGTACAGCGGTTCCATGGAGAGCTTTCCCTGATAGCTCTGGCCCACAACGTTGTAGAACAGTTGCGCGTGCAGATTGTTGGCGCGCACGTCGAGCGGTTGCTTCTTCGAATTGAATGTCGCGAGTCCGTTGGTGAGTTCGAAATGGCCGACCGCCAGATCGACCACCGTCTCGAGAGCGCTCTTATTGGAAGTCGATTTCGTCTTCGGTGTCGGGATGTTGGTCCGGCCGTCAGCTGAAACCATCACATTCACCTGTGGCTGCTGCACGCCGAGGAATGTGATGTCCAGCAGGTGATGAATGCTCGTGAACAACCGGATATCGACCGCTACGCGCGCCGCCTGCACGAACGGAGGCGCGCCGGCGGGTTCCGTTCCGTGAATAACGAAATTCGTGACGACCGCCCGAAGATCCGAAACATCGAAGTTGAACGAACCGATCTCCACTCTGCCGCCCGTGCCGTCTTCGGTGGCGGCGATAATCTTCTCGCGGACGTAATTGCGAAACCAGTCCGTGTGGACCACGACCAGCACGGAGACGATGAGCAGAACCAGCAGCGCGCCGATACCGATGGCTATGTTCCGGATGATGCGAGTAGTCCGCGTCATTTGAAAGCCTCATCGCGATATTCGATCCGCGTCATCCTCTTCCGCGCCCCGTCCAGCCACGTTTCGAACTCCTGATTGATTCGTTCGCCTTCGAGGGTTTCGCGAATCTGGTCGTCAGTCGTCCGCGGATGCTGTTTCTTATATGCCTCGATGTCGTCGTCCGTCACGAGCACGCCTGGGCGAAAGCGCTGATCGATGAACCGAAGCACGGTCAACTGCCAGACCAGTTGCTCGCGGAGTTCATCTTCCGTGAGCCCGTACTGCTGCAGCGCCTGCTTCAGTCGCGCCGCGGAACCGCCGAACCGGTCTTTTTCGAGTTGCTGCAGCATGGTTTGCGCCTCCGTATCGCTGGCCCGTTGATAGCCTCCCGTCGCGATCTCCTGCCGGATAATCTGCTGATCGATCTGGCGCTCGGCGGCCTTGCGCCGGGCGTCCGGACGCAGGTTCAGCGGTTCGCGATTGAGAAACTCCGTCACGCGCAGATCGCGCTCGATGTCGCTGAGCTTGATGGCATGGTTGCCGACGACCACCGCAATCCGGTCGATGACAACCGCTGCATGAAGTCCGCAAGTCAGGAGAAAGAGAAAACTCAGCGGTCGTGTCATCAGAAAGTCTGCCCGATGGAGAAGAAAAACTGAAAATGGCCGGTATTCTGTCTGGTCGGCGTGCAGTAACCGGGCTGCGTCGCCGGATTCGCGTTCGGATTGCACTGCAGCAGTTCCGCTGGCGTGCCGCTGAAACCGTAGAACGAAGGAGGATTGATACTGTACGCCAGATCCACGCGGATCGGACCGACCGGAGTGCGATACCGGATGCCAAAGCCCGCGGCATGCGTCGTGTAATCGAAATCCTGGAGGTTCTTCTGTGAAAAACGAAATGAAATATTCCCGATCGAACTGAACACATTCCCCATGTCGTGAAAGAACACGCCCTGGATGTTCTCGCCGATCAGCGGAAAACGCAGCTCCACATTGTTAAAGAACAATGCGTTTCCTCCCAGAGGAAAACCCGTCGGCTGCGAGGAGGGACCACCCTTTACGAGGGGCGCGCCAATATCCCGTGGCCCCGCCTGATTGTAAGCAAAGGAGCGCAACGAATCCGCGCCGCCTCCAAAAAACCGCTCCGGCAACGGAACCGATTGCTGCTCCGTCAGACCCGCGGGAGCCGAAAACGGCGCGATAACGCCAAACTGCGTCTGGCGCGCAAGGATCAGGTTCGGAGTCAGCCTGTAATACGTCGCGTTGCGCGCCAGCACGCGCCCGAAGTTCCTCTGCGAGCCAAACACCTTGTCGGCCAGCCCGATGTCGATCGTGTTATAAATTCCGTGCGAAGGATTGCTCGCGTTGTTGCGGCGATCCTGTACCAGATTTGCCGAGAGGATGCCGATCCGCACGGGCTGTACGAATTGCGGAATCAGAAGCACGGGGATGATCACGCTGCTCACGCTCACCCGTCGATAGGCGAAACGGAACAGTCCCGTAAGCGACTTCGAAAATTGCTGCGAGAGTTGGACGGAGGCTTCTTCACGCCGCGAGGCGAATGTGCGGACGTTCAGCGTGTCGTCATAGAGCAGCGTGTACGTGATGGAACGTCCCGCGTTGTCGCGAAATCGCGGCTGGAGATAGCTGATCGACGCGCGCTTCTCGATGGAGGAATACAAGGTCCGCAGCGACACGGTGTGGCCGCGTCCCAGAAAATTCAGTCTGGATACATCGAGTGAAATCTCCGGACTGAAGCCGGTTGTCCCCGCGGGCGCCGAAAGACTCGTCGTGCTCGGTGTTCCGAATCGCGCAACCTGAGCCCCGAGGCCAACGTTGATCGTGTACCGGTTCGCCTCCTCGAAATTATAGAGAACGTACTTGTGATTGGTCGCGCCGTCCGGATTCTCGATTGCCGTATCCACGCGCGCGAAGATCCCCAGATCGTAGAACTGTTTCTGAATATCGGTCTGCGCCACGGGCGAAAGCGGATCTCCGGCGTGCAGTGTGATTGTCTTGTCGATCAGGTTCTGTCGGGTGATGTGATTACCCGACGTGATGACCTCACGAACATACTGGCGCGCGCCTTCCGAGATCTGATAGAACACATTGACGTGATTCGGCGTTCCGCTCTGCTGCCAGGATGCTTTAAAGGTCGCGGCGGGGAACCCGTGCGTGTAATAGTAAGTGAGCACGGCATTGCGATCCGTGGCCAGGTTCACCTCCGCGAATGGCTGGCCCGCGGTCGAGGAGAGCATGAATGAGATCTCCTCTTCTTTGATCTGGGTCATGCCATTGATCGTGAGTTTGTCCACCAGCCACTGTGGGCCTTCATTGATATTCACCGTGACTGCGACATCGCCCGTCTTGCCCTTATAGTTGTCGTCGACGATCGTCGAGACCTTCACGTCCCGGAACCCGTTGGATTTGTAGAGTTCCGAGATGTTCTGCTCATCTTTGCGCCGGAACGCCTCGCTGTATCTTCCGTGGCGCACATTGAATGCCGCCGGGGCCATGAACATTCGCTCCCGGATTGTGTCTGTGCCGAAATATCGATTCCCCGCGGTGCTGACGCGAACGAGCTTGTGGCGCTCTCCTTTCGCGATCACGTACTCGATCGTCTCCTCATCGTTCTTTTGCGGCAGCACCCGGAATTCGATGTCGACGTCGTAATAGCCCTGGCTTTGGAAATAGTCCGTCAGATTGCGCCGGCCTTCCACGAGCAGATCGTTGTCCACGGCGCGCTCCTGAAAGATCGGAACGTATCGCTTCAGAACTCTCTGGGACACCTTCGCCTCCAGCGTCGTCACCTTGATTTTGGGGCCGGGATCCACCGCGAGGTGAGGACGTACGCGACGTTTTTGCGCGTCATAGTCGAGATCTCCCAGATTCACTTTGGCCGTGAGTCGATCCTGCTTCTGATATTTCCCCAGCAACCCCTGCACGCCCTTCCGCGTTCTCGAATCCGTCACCTGCCGCCACCAGTGAATCAGGGGAATACGCCAGCCCGTGGCCCGCAGAATCGCATCGGTCGAAATCAGCGCATTACCCGTGATCACCGGCATTTCGTACTTCGCGCGCTTACCCTGCCGGATGTCGAATTTCAAAAAGACCTGCTGACCGTCGCTGTTGCGCTCGACTGTCGGCTTGATCTGCGCTTCATACAGCCCGTTTGACTTCAGCAGTCGAGTCAGGCTGTTGACCGCATTGGTCACGTCCTGCTCCTCGAAGGGAGCGCCAAGAGTAAACTGCGCGTTGCTGTGGAGTTCGCCCCGGTTCGGAGGACTGACGATGTTGCCCTCAATATCGACGCCGCCGACGAACCACTGCGTCTTCGTTACGAAACGAATAATGACGCCATTGCCGGAAGGCTCTGCTTCCACGGCAATATCCGCAAAGCGGCCGGTTGAGAACAGGCCGTCGATCGCCTCCGCAACATCGGACGCATGCAGAGTCCCGCCTTTTTTCAACGGTTGAACGCTGGCCAGATCCGCCGGATCCAGTGTCGGCGGCGGAGAGTATTGAATGTCGACAATCGGTTGCCCTTCAAAACGGGCCGTCTGTGCGAATGAACTGGTGATGCATAAGAGGGATAAAACGCCCCAGTGCGTTCCGCGATGAAGGTGCATCAGTTTGACTTTCTGCCTGCAGCAAACGAGCTTCCTAACCACAGTATCCATCGAGCGATTTCGTACGCTCCGATACGCCAGGATTCAGGGTTGACAATGGAACAGATGAATTGGAAAAGCGATGAACAGTTGTTTCAGTTGATGCGCGACCGGTTGTTTACGGCCGTCGTCGGCGATGTCATGGATACCATGGGCCTGCGCCGTCAGTTCTTCCCCCCCAACATTCAGCCGCCCGACCCCGAAATGGTGGTGGCCGGGCGCGCCATGCCCGTACTCGAAGCCGACTATTTTGCGTACGCCGATGAGGCGGGGCAGACCGATCTGAGCCGCAAGCCTTTTGGGCTAATGCTGCATGCGCTGGACGATCTCAAGCCGCATGAGGTCTATGTCGCGTCCGGTGGAACGCCGCGCTATGCCTTATGGGGCGAACTGATGAGCACACGCGCGATGAAGCTCGGCGCCGCAGGCGCGGTCGTCAATGGCTATTCACGCGATACGAAAGGCATTCTCGACCTCCGGTTCCCGACTTTTTCACACGGCCGCTATGCCCAGGATCAGGGCTATCGCGGAAAGGTTGTCGATTTCCGCGTCGCCATTGAGATAGAGGGTGTCCGGATCGCGCCGGGCGATATTATTTTCGGCGACCTGGATGGCGTTCTCGTCGTCCCGAAAGCGGCCGAGGAGGAGACGATCTCGCGCGCTCTCGAAAAAGTTTCGAAAGAAAGCGCGGTCCGAGCGGCCATCGTGAACGGAATGCCCACCGTCGAAGCTTTTGAAAAGTTCGGCGTCATGTGAGGCGGATTAAGCCACTTCAATGTGGCCCTCTCCTTGCTCTTTCTTTAGACGAGGAAAAGCATCAATGAAATTACCGCTATCCATCGCCGCTGCCACATTCGGTCTTGCCCTGAGCGTTATTGCGCCCGCTCAGACCACGGCAAAACAGGACATGAAGGACGCAGGCCACGAAACCAAAGAAGCTGCGAAGGACGCTGGCAGCAGCGTGAAGAAAGGCGCGAAGAAGACCGGCCGCGCGATCAAGCACGGTACCCACAAAGCGGCCAACAAGGTCTCCGACAAGACGCAGTAATTATCTGCCGCGCGGTGGCGCGGAGAGCCTCTCGACGAAAAGATCGAGGAACTCTCGAACATTGACGTTGCGCGCCACCCGTGCGGTCGCTTTCCGGTCTTTCGGCAATTTGTCTTCAGGCGTGAAGACTGTAGCTCCATAAAATGCCGGACTCGCGGTTTCCACCTGCACGGCGCCCGATTGTGTCTCCACCAGCGATGCTCGCACCGCCGTAGCGACCGCAAGCGGATCGTGCAGCGTAGGGAACTGGTTGGGCTTGCCGTTTTGCCAGAGCTGGATCAACTGAAAGAGAAACTGTGACGCCGGATTCTTCGCATTCTTCAGGCGCTCGAGGTCCGAGCCCTGCAGCTTGCATTTTTCCGTGACATCCAGACCGACTCCGGTCACCGGCACGCCGGACGAAAACACCACTTCCGCGGCGATACGGTCACGATAAATGTTGTACTCGCGGCGCGGCGGAAAATAAGCCCCGCCCATCAGCACGATTCGCTCGATCTTGTCTTTGATGCGCGGCTCTTCTTTCAGCGCGAGCGCAATGTTGGTCAGCGGTCCCACCGGGATCAGAGTCATTTTTACGTCCGATGCAAGGAGCGTTTCGATGATCCGGTCCGCCGCGCGCCGCCGCGCCGCCGCGGGCGCCTGATCCTGTGGCGTCAGCACGCCGAATTGAGCAGCGTGATCCGGGAACTTCGGATCCAGCAGAGGCTCCGGCGCGCCAGTAGCCAGCGCAACATCCTGCCGCCCGAACAGGCCCAGTTCTTTCCAGGCAAGCCGGGTGCGGCTCTCCACATCGTCCGCGACAGTCGTCACCAGTTTCACATCGAGTTCGGGTGACTGCAGAGCCAGCGCAAGGGCGAGCGCATCGTCGATGTCGTCGCCGATATCCGTGTCGAAGATGACGGGAACAGGCTTCGTCTGCGCCGGCGCGAGAGAAGCGAATAAAGCGAACAGGGATGCAAAAACAAGCGTCTTCATTATTGATTCATCACCAGAGCGTTGAAAAACAATTTGAACGTCAGATAACTCTGCGCCCGATACTGCGGCCGCATTCCGAAGAGCACGATATGGCCGGCGCCGGATCTCGCATCGATCAGCGCTGTCTTTCCAGCAATCCGGCTTTCGCCCAGCAGCCAGCCGGAGGCAAGAATGCCTCTCTCGGGGTACCGCGCAACCGAACCGTCCTCTGTCACCCATGCGGGGCTCGACTCATCCCAGATCGTAATATTCTCCGGTAAGCCGCGCGTCAAAGGACTCCCCAGGTCGAGCCTTGCATTGAGCAGCGAGCCGGGGCAATAGAAGTCTTTTGCGGCGACGCCGGCGAGCGCGTTCTTCGCTTTCACGCCGAGGTGTTCAATTGCATAGCCGGAAGCGCGATTCAGAAACACCAGAGTGCCTCCGGCATTCGCGAATTCGCGGAGCGCCTCGGCGCCTTTTTCTTCCACTCCCCCCGTATATTCGGGCGGCATCGTTCCCGCCGGATGACCATTCTGGATCGCATTCGGTTGCTCGTCCGCGAAAACGATCGCATCGAAGCGATCTATCAAATTGCCGCCTTGTATGTCGGCATTACGCAGCGTCGTCCAGGGGAATCCGAAGTTCTCGAGCAGCCACCGCGTCCACCCTTCGTCCATGTCCGCATTCCAGCTCTGGTACAGCCCGATGCGGGGACGCTTTACCTCATGCCATCCGGCGCCCTGCGGAGTCAAAGCGAAATCCCCCGCATCGCTGCGCCATACGTGTTTGCCCGCTGCCCAGGCCGCGTTGGCTGCCGGCCATGCATCCGTGTCTGAAGCCGCGTATACAGCGCGCGCCGGCGGCGCGGCGAGCGACGCCTTGTGCAGCGGTCCCCTTACGGGCTGCTCCACGAACTCGGCCTTCACGCCGAACAACAACGGCAGCGTATGCGCAGTAACGTCATAGGGCCGCTTCGGCGGTCCTCCCGGATATAGCAACTCGTTCGGATAGCGCTGTCTCTCGAGCAGTGCCTTCGCATAACCGGAATAAGGCTGCTGAAACGGAATCACGTAATTCCCGCTGCTGTCCTGGCTGATCTCGACCTGCCCCGCTGCCAGCGTCCCGAGCATCCGGCGCGTGGCTCCCGGGTCCCGCTGCTCTTTCGTGATGACGGCGCCCCAGGGCGATCTGCGCGCGACCTGATGCTGTCCGACTTTGTAGAAATTGCGCAGCAACTCCTCCCGATGCAGCGCGGCATTATAGAGCAAAGATTCGAATGCGATCTCCTGGTAATCGATGATGTCGCGGAGACGCCACGTCCCGCCCGTCCAGGGCTCCAGATAATTCCAGCTCCGCTGCCGCGGATCGTACCCGAGCGCTGTCGTGTCGATCTGATCGGGGCTCAGCGTAATCGGAGTCGCGAGGCGGGCGCTCGCGGATTCCGTCAGGATCCGAAGCCCGCCATGAAACGCCTGGTAATGCCGCGAAGGCGTCCAGAAATCATAGGCGGCGTGAATCGCAATGCCCGTCTTCCCGGCTGCCGTCAGGTCGGTGGCCATTGATGTCCCGAACATATTCATCTCCTGCGAGAGAATCGGGTCGATATTCGGCTCAATGGGATCCAGCCACGGCGGGATAAACATGCGCGACGCGCTTGCGCCCTGCTGATGAACGTCGTAAACGATTTCCGGATGCCAGACGTTATGGAGCTGCGAAATGGTCGCGCGCGTCTCGGGCTGGGAAAGGATGTACCAGTCGCGATTATTGTCGTGCCCCACGTATTTCTGATAAAGCTCCGGAGGACTCGTACCTTCCCACGGCGTACCCAGCGTCTGCCGGTACCAGCGCGTCACGATATCGACGCCATCCGGGTTCAGTGAGGGAACCAGCAGCAGAATCGTGTTCCGACGGATAGCTTCGAACCGCGGATTGTTCTCGGTGATCAGACGGTAGGCGAACTCAACCGCGCTGTGCGTAGACGCGACTTCGGTCGCGTGAATCGAGCATGTCAACAGGACGATCGCCTTCCCTTCGCGGAACATCGGCTCCGCGTCGGCGGGTGAAGTCGTGCGGGGGTCGGCGAGACGGCCCTGAATATCGCGATAATGATCCAGATTTCGCAGCGTATCCGGGTCGGCGATCGTCGCGACGATCATCGGCCGTTTCTCGGCGGACCGGCCGTATTCACGCACCAGAATGCGATCGCTGGATTTCGCGAGAGTCTCGAAATAGGAGACGACCTTGTCCCAGTCCAGCAGTTTCCGGTCGGCGCCGATCTGATGTCCGAAGTAAACGTCGGGCGCGGGAACCGCGGCTTTTGCGGGCGCGCCGGCAAGACAAACTACGCCCAGCAGAACCAGCAATTCGCGTTGAAGCATGCTGACGCGATTATAGGATGCAGAGCAGAACGGGCAACCTGGCCCGGTCTGAAGCAGTGCGGATCAGGCGGCGACGGTACGCGGGCGGGGAAGCGCCGATTCCATCAGCCAGTTGATCTGGCGCGTCTCGAATGGAGCGGAACAGTAATCGGTGGCGCCGGCTTCCAGCGCATCCAGCCAGTCGGCCGTTTCCGGTATTCTTGTGACTACGACAAACGGCAAAGCGGGGCGGGACTGCCTCACGCTTTTCAGGAGCGGTAAATACTGCTTTCCGTCACCGCCCGCGAAAACGATATCTGCGTCCAGCAGATCGTCTGCCCGAGTGTTCTTTGGTTTGTGTTCGATCTGGTGCCGTCCGACAGCAAGTGCGCGGCCGATCTGGTTTGCCGCTGACTGCTCAAGGCCGATAAGAACTACTTTCGCCATCCTGGATTTCTCCCTTGTATCGTTTCGAATCTCAGCCTGGAGTTACGGAGCGTCCGGCGCAGCCGCCCTTCATCATTAATGTCTCATAATTCGCATAAGTGGTCGGTAAATATGTGGTTAACGACTGCTGAAGCTGCCGTGAAAGTGTGCTTGACCCCACCAATGCCCCGTTTCATTGGCAAGGTGTTTCCTGGGGCCTTTGCGTTTCAAAGTGTTTTCGCCTCGCTGCGATAAACTGACGGCCACCATGCTAACCGTCAGGAAAATCGTTAAAGTTCCGCTCTTCGCCTTGCTTCTCGGCATCACTGCTTTGGCCGCGGACGTCGCGGGCACGTGGGCGTTCAAAATTCCGGGCCCGGACGGAACGTCGCGCGATACATACTTCCGGCTCAAGCAGGATGGCTCCCGCATCTCCGGGGTCGTGCAGCAGCAATTCAATAACAGCACCATCGAAAATGGAACGATTCAGGGAAATCACTTGAAATTTTCCACTTCTTACGCGGGGCGCGGCCAGACAGTCACCGTCACTTACGAAGGCGATCTCGCCGGTGACGAACTGCATCTGAAGTCGTCCGGTGGTTTCGGTCGCGGTCGTGGACGCGGTCCGTCCGAAATCGTGGCGAAGAAAACGTCGGATAGCGAAGGACTTCCGCCCGCGCGAATCGAGCCGCCGGCTCTCCACGAGGTCAAGTACAACGGGCTCGCGAAAACGCCGCCGATGGGCTGGAATTCCTGGAATCACTTCCGGGGCCAGATCGACGATGCCGGCGTCCGCGGGATCGCCGACGCGATGGTGTCCAGCGGGATGAAAGCCGCCGGGTATATCTACGTCAATATCGATGACACATGGCAGGGCTTTCACGACAAGGACGGTCGCCCGACTACCAATAAGCGCTTCCCCGATATGAAGGCGCTTGCCGATTACGTTCACGGCAAGGGCCTGAAAATCGGCATCTATTCTTCGCCCGGCCCGAGAACCTGCGCGAATTACGAAGGCAGCTACGGTCACGAAGAGCAGGATGCGAAGCAGTATGCTGCCTGGGGGTTCGATTACCTCAAGTACGACTGGTGCAGCGCCAGCGCCATCTACAAGGACGAAGACATGCAGCGTGTCTACCAGAAAATGGGCGATGCGCTGGCCGCGAGCGGCCGCGCGATTGTCTTCAGCCTCTGCCAGTACGGCCGCGATAATGTCCAGGAGTGGGGCCCGAAGGTGGGCGGCAATCTCTGGCGCACCACAGGCGATATTCAGGACAACTGGAACTCGATGTCCACCATCGGTTTCGGGCAGAATGATCTTGCGAAGTGGGCCGCCCCCGGACACTGGAACGATCCCGACATGCTGGAAATCGGGAATGGCGGCATGACCCCCGTCGAATACCGGACGCATATGAGCCTCTGGTCCATCCTCGCCGCGCCGCTTCTTGCAGGCAATGACATTCGGACGATGTCAGCGGAGACGAAGGACATCCTCCTCAACCGTGAAGTCATCGCAATCGATCAGGACCGGGCCGGACATCAGGGACATCGCGCTTCGCAAACCGGTGATACCGAAGTGTGGGTGAAGCCGCTGTCGGATGGCGGCATCGCCGTTGCTATGTTCAATCGCGGCGCGTCAGAAGCGCAAATGAAAGCAGCCTGGGCGGATCTCGGTGTCCGGCGGGCAAAGAAAGTGCGGGACCAGTGGGCCCACAAGGATCTCACCGGCGCCACGGAAGGTTACGCGGCGGCTGTTCCGCCGCACGGGGTAGTAATGTTGCGCGTCTCGAAGTGACGCTCTTGCAATCTGAACCGGATTTAATCGCGCTTTCAGACGGGGTTAATGGTCAGCCGCGTCATATGTAGCAGAGGCGGTATGCGAAACCAGAATGGAAGCGCCTCGAAAGGAACCGGAAAAGATACCATGAAAAAGATCACTTCGGCCGTTCTCGGCCTCTCATTGAGCCTTGCAGTTGCTGGACTCTCGTTCGCAGCGCAGGCGCCTGCCACGAAGGACAGCGGGGCCACCACTGCTCCCGTGAAAAAGCATTCGTCGAAGAAACACAGCAGAAAGGCTGCGAACACGGCGATGACGCCCGCCGCGCCGGCAACCAACGCAAAGTAATGTCGGGCCGGGGCTTTGCCCCGCCGCCGGGCTTCTGCCCGGCGTAAACCGCCGCCCGGGGCACGCGTCGGCGTCGATCCCGCGTCATCTCTGACCCGAAAGGAACCTGAAAAACATCATGAAAAAAATCACCTCGACCCTCTGCGGCCTCGCGCTTGCCCTGGCTGTCGCAGGCGCCTCTTTCGCCGCGCAGGCGCCAGCCAAAGACAGTCCGGCCACGCCCGCGCCCGCGAAGAAACACGCGAAGAAGCACACCGGCAAAAAGGCTTCGTCCTCGACGACAACGCCCGCCGAGCCGACAAAGTAACGGAACACGATCACCGTTTTTTCTGTGTAGCGATTCATGTGGGGACGGGCGCTTCGGCGCCCGCCCCGCCTACAGCGATCGCAGAAAATGCAGCAGATCCTGCTTCGCCTGCTCCGGTAACCCGTTGAAGGCGTTCACAACCTGCGTCGCCTCCGATCCCGGACTGCCATGCGCCTGAATCGCCTGCACCAGATCGCTCGTGCGGCCATCGTGCAGGAAGAACAGACGCTGCCCCAAACCCCATAGCGGCGCCGATCTCCAGTCTCCACCCACCGCGATTCCCTGATTGATTCCGTCCACAAGCCCACGTCCCATGTTGTGCAGCGCCAGATCCGAGTAAAGCGGTACGGGCCTGTTGCTCAGTGCCGGGCTGTTTACGTTTCCCGTCTGCAGCGTCGGCGTATGACA
>DASZUZ010000425.1:0-4797 GCA_035547415.1 Bryobacteraceae bacterium
ATCTGGCAGTAGTCGGAATCGTTGAGGTCGTCGAGCACCTTCCCCGGATCTGGAACCGCTTCCGGGAACTCGTGGCGGCGGCCAGGGCACGGAAGCCTGCGCTCGCCATCCTGACGGACTCGCCGGATTTTCACTTTCGCGTCGCGAAAAAGCTGAAAAAAATGGGGATACCCATTGTCTATCTCGTCGCTCCGCAGGTTTGGGCATGGCGAAAAGGGCGGGTGAAAACCATGCGCCGCATCATCGACCGGCTGCTGTGCATCTTCCCGTTCGAAGAGGAATTCTTCCGGGCGCACCGGGTCCCGGTCCGTTACATCGGCCACCCGCTCTCGCTGCGCGTAAAGCCCTCCATGAGTCGCGAGGAGTTTTTCCGGAAACACAACCTCGCACCGGATCGTCCATTAATTGCGATGCTCCCAGGCAGCCGTCGCAGCGAGGCTCTCCGTCATTTGCCGGAGCTGACGAGGGCTGCCGACATCCTTTCAGAAACCCGGGCGCTGAACTTCATTCTCCCGGCGTCGCCTACGTGCGGGGCGGCTTTCTTCGAGGCGCATCTGCCGGGCAGCCGGATCCGGGCGATCGAAGGAGAGGCATGGGACACGATGGCCTACTGCGACGTTGCTCTCGCCGCCAGCGGCACGGTAACTGTTGAGGCGGCGTTGCTGGGCGCGCCGATGGTCACCTATTACAAGGTGACGGGGCTGAGCTGGGCGATCGGCAAGCTGCTGGTGGATGTGCCTTTTTATTCGATGGTGAATCTGATCGCCGGCCGCCGCATCGTTCCGGAACTCATGCAGGACGAAATGACGGCCGGGCGAATCGCCGCCGAAACGGAACGGCTGCTGAACGATCCGTCCGAAAGAGGCAGAATGAAGAAGGAACTGGCGGTGGTAGCGTCAAAGCTGGCGAGCGAGGGCGATCCGATGATGCGGGCCGCCGAAGAAGTGGAACGGGTGCTGGAGGTGTCGATTTGAAATCGTTGAACTTTGTCGTACTGAGCGTGCTGCTCGTTGGGGCAACGGGCTATGCGCAGGAGGACAAGCGATCGCGGATCGACGTCGACAGCTATACGATCGAAGCGCAGGTGAATCCGGATACGCAGTCTCTCTCCGCGCGCGCCGCGGTCCGGTTCATCCCGCTCGACGACCAGACCACCACCGCGACCTTCGAACTGAACAACAACCTCAATATCACGCGGATCGTCGACGACAAAGGGCAGTCGATCCAGGGAACGCGCAATCAGCAGGAGAACTCGGTCCGGCTGACATTTCCGAATCCGCTGCCGAAGAGTCAGCCGGTGGTTGTGACGTTCACCTACGATGGGCGGCTCACGGGCAACGAAGAATCGCCGATTTACGGCGTGAAGTTCGCCGCGATTCAGAACGATTACGCCTATCTGCTCTACCCGTCCCGCTGGTTTCCGATCAGCGGCTATACGGCGGACCGCTTTACGTCCACCATGCGGATCACCGTCCCCGACGGATTTCAGGTGATCGGGAGCGGCAGCGGTTCGAATTCCGGAAATACGTGGACCTACGAGTTCAGCAAGCCTTCGTTTCCCGGGGACATCGCCGTGGTGAAAGGCCAGCCGATAAAGAACTCGACCGAAGGCATCACGACCACGCTCTGGTTTCGCGGTCCGCAGGCGGCCAACGCCAATGCTTACGGCGCGGCGACCGCGCAGATGGTCAACCACTTTACGTCCATCTTCGGCCTGGTTCCTTACGCGAATCTCACGATCGTGCAGATGATGGATGGAGCGCCGAACGGATACTCCGCGCCCGGCGTTCTTTTCCTCGCCCCGCAATCGATTGCCAAAGAAGTGAATACGAACGTGCTGGCCAATCAGATCGCCCGCCAGTGGTGGGAGATCGACGTGTCGCCCATCAACCGGAATCACATCTGGCTCGAGAACGGCATGGCGAAGTACTCCGAAGCGCTCTGGCTCGAGCATGAGAAGGGCGCCGCGGCGCTCGAGCAGCGCATGAAGGACTCCGCCGTCACGGCGCTGACTGTGGATAACGTTCCCCTGATCCAGACCTCGCGCCTCGAAGACTACTCTCCCGAATACTGGGCGCTCAGCGCGGACAAGGGCGCAGTCGTGATGCAGATGTTGCGCAGCACCATGGGCGACCAGAAGTTCTTCCAGGCCGTGAAAGCCTTTCTGCAGCAGCAGGCGTGGAAGTCTGTAACCACCGAGGACTTCCGCAAAGCCTGCGAAGCGGCGATGGGCGAGGAGCTTCGTTATTTCTTCATCCAGTGGGTGGAATCGAGCGGCGCTCCGGAGTTCAAGCTCGAGTACACGATTTTCCGGACCCAGAAAGGCTTCCGCGTGCAGGGCAAGATCTCGCAGGATCTCGATACGTTCCGCATGCCCGTGGATCTGCGGATCGAAACCGAGGGCAATCCGGAAGAGAAGCGCATTGAAGTGATGGGAACCTCTTCGGAGTTCTCGATCGATACTTTCGGCAAGCCCAAGAAAGTCACCATCGATCCCGGCAACAAGGTTCTGCGACTGAATCCGCAGGTACGCGTGGAAGTGGCGATCCGCCGCGGCGAACAGCTTGCCGCCGTGAACGAATACGCCGAAGCCCTCAAGGAATACCAGAAGGCGCTCGACACGCAGAAAAACAGTTCAATGGCGCATTTCCGCGTCGCCCAGATATTTTTCCAGCAGCACAATTATCAGTCCGCGGCGAACGAATTCCGGGAAGTGCTGAACGGCGATCTGCAGCCGAAGTGGACCGAGGTTTGGACTCACATCTATCTCGGCAAGATCTTCGACATCACGGGCCAGCGCGAGCGGGCCGTGAACGAATACACGCAAGCGCAACGCACGCGGGACAACACGCAGGGCGCGCAGGATGAAGTCGCGAAGTACCTCCACACGCCCTACAAGGAAGCCAGCCACGAAGCCGTGTAGAGATCAGGCCCGCGCGACGGCAGCTTCCGCCGCGGGCGCTTCCGCTTCTCCCATCAGCGCCGGATAGGCAACTCCGGCGATTGCGCCTCCCACGATAGGGGCCACCCAGAACAGCCAGAGTTGCCGGATCGCCCATCCCCCGACGAACAGCGCGGGACCCGTGCTGCGCGCCGGGTTCACCGATGTATTCGTGACCGGAATACAGATCAGGTGAATCAGCGTGAGTCCCAGGCCGATGGCGATCGGTGCGAAACCCTGCGGCGCCCGTTTATCCGTGGAGCCCTGAATGATCATCAGAAAGACAAACGACAGGACAATCTCCGCCACGAGTCCGGCGGTCATCGAATAGCCCCCGGGCGAGTGGTCGCCGTATCCGTTCGACGCGAATCCGGCCGCCAGATCGAAACCCGGTCGCCCGCTGGCGATGACGTAAAGAACGCCTGCCGCGAGAATAGCCCCGCCTACCTGCGCAACCACATAGGGCAGCAGATCGGACAGCGGAAAGCGCTTGCCGACTACGAGTCCCACGGATACCGCCGGATTCAGATGGCAGCCGGAGACATGGCCGATCGCGTACGCCATCGTCAGCACAGTGAGCCCGAAGGCAAACGCCACGCCCAGGAAACCGATACCGAAGTTTGGAAAAGCGGCTGCCAGTACGGCGCTGCCGCATCCGCCGAAAACCAGCCAGAACGTTCCGAAACATTCGGCCGCGGCTCTTCTCGCAAGAGACATGCTTCACCTCTCGAAGAAGCCGAGTATATATCGTCCGGAAGCCGAAAGAAATCAGGGGCGCAGGTGGCCAGGCGTCCAGCGAAGCTTCCACTCCGGCTGCGCCCTCAGGCTCGCATTGACTTCCTCGAGCGACCCGAAGAAACCCGCGAAGCATTTCTCCAGATGAATGGGACGCCTCCTGGTTCCGGCGAAATCGCGATGCCGAAACTGATCCGTGCTCGCGACCACGGCTGTCCCCATCGGCCTGTATTCGTGCGTGCCCTGTGCCCAGGCGAGGCCGTTATTTTTATCGATCCAGACCGCGAAGCCCATACTCGCAGGATCGCTCCCCGCTAATTTATCCGCGGCCCACGAACGGCATCGTGTTGGCCATCACGGTCATGAACAGGACGTTGGTGTCGAGCGGCAGGTTCGCCATATAAAGCACCGCGTCGGCCACATGCTGTACGTCCATCCTCGGCTCCACGGCCATCGACCCGTTTGCCTGCAGCACGCCGGACGTCATTCTTTGCGTCATTTCCGTCGCCGCGTTCCCGATGTCGATCTGTCCGCAGCAGATCTCATACTGCCGGCAATCGAGTGAAATGGACTTTGTCAATCCGGTGATCGCATGTTTCGTTGCGGTGTAAGGCGCGGAGTGCGGCCGCGGCGTGTGCGCGGAAATCGAACCGTTATTGATAATGCGGCCGCCGCGGGGATCCTGGGCCTTCATCATCCGGATCGCCTCCTGCGCGCAGAGGAATGCGCCGGTCAGGTTCACGCCCACCACGGCGCTCCACTGCTCCCAGGTGAGATCTTCCATCGGAATCGCCGGAGTGCCCGCGCCGGCATTGTTGAACAGCAGATCCAGCCGGCCAAAGGTTTCTTTGGCCCGCGCAAACAGCGCCTTCACGCTCTCGGGTTTGCTGATATCCGTCGGAACCGGCAGCATTTTGCCGCCTTCCGCCCGGGCTGCGGCTGCAGTCTTTTCCAGTTCTGCGGCTCGTCTTCCGGCCAGTACAACAGAGTATCCGGCGTTCTGCAGAGCGAGGCTCACGGCGCGGCCGATGCCGCTGCCGGCGCCGGTAACAAGGGCAATTTTCGATGGAGCAGTCATGGATTAATTGTTATCGCGTGTACGCGCAAGGCACGCGCGGACT
>DASZUZ010000426.1:0-3759 GCA_035547415.1 Bryobacteraceae bacterium
TGCCCGACGATGTGCGCAACGCCGTCCGCATTCATGCGTAAAACCCTTTCATCAACGATCCGATCGTGAGATTCCAGCCGTCAACCAGCACGAAGAGCAGGATTTTGAATGGCGCCGACACCATGGCAGGGGGCAGCTGCACCATGCCGATGGAAAGAGTGACGGATGCGACCACGATATCGATGAGCAGAAACGGCAGAAAAAGAACGGCGCCGATCTGAAAGCCGGCGCGCATTTCAGAGAGGATATACGCGGGCGCGAGCACGGAGAGATCGAGATCGGAAGCGGTGCGCGGGGCCGTCGCGTGCGCGATGTCGACAAACAGTTTGACGTCTTTCTCTCTCACGAAGCGGCCGAGATAGACCTTGAGCGGCATCGAGCCCTTCTCCCAGGCCTCGGCCGGCGTAATCTGGCCGGTCTCCATCGGTTGCCATGCGTCTTTGTAGATCTGTGCGCCGATCGGCTGGATGAGAACCAGGGTCAGAAAAAGCGCAAGTCCGATCAGCACCTGGTTTGACGGCGTGCTCTGTGTTCCGAGCGCCTGACGCAGAAAGTGCAGAACGATCGAGATGCGAAGGAACGGCGTGATGGACATGATAATTGCGGGCAGTATCGTCAGCAGAGTCATCAGGATGATGATCTGCATCGGCGTACTGAGTTCCTTCGAATTCAGAGGGAGGAGCGAGGGAGACTGCGCGGCGCGCGCGGTCCCGGCCATCACGAAGAAGACAGGGACAAGGAACCACACACCCGCCTTCCTGAAGGGCTTCACTGCTCCACCTCGCACAGTAGCTGACAGGACGAAGGAGCCGTCGCCACGACAATTCTCCGCTCTCCCACTCTCACCAGGTGCAAGGCGTGCTGTGGATCGAGCGATAAGCGCTCGAGAAGTTCCATGCTCCCCGCATCGCCAGGCGAGAGTTTCGGAAATCTTCGTCTGAGCAATAACAACACGCCTCCCAGAAGGGCCAACACTGCGACCACCGCCGCAAGAGGCTGGATCGTCTCGATCATCGTCGCTCCACATTGAAATCCGTGATCCGCACGCCCATGATGTTCTCGATGATCACGATTTCCCCGAAAGCCGCCAGCCTCGATCCGATATACACATCGATGTTGTCGCCCGCAGAGCGCTGCATCTCGATGATGCTGCCCTCCTCGAGCGAGATAATCTCGGACAGCTTCATTGACCGCTGGTCCAGTTGCACCTCGATTTCGATGGGCACGCTGGCGATGTGAGCGACCTCTTCGAGCGGCGTCATGGTCTATCCGTTGGCGATGAGACTGAGCGTCTGCTGTACGACCTGATCCTCTGTTGAGATCACTTTCGAATTCGCCTGATATCCGCGCTCGTACTGCAGCAGATTGGTGAATTCAGTCGCGATATCGACAGTGGATGTTTCGAGCGCGCCACCGGTGATCTGTCCGCGGGCGCCGGTCTCGGGCAGCCCGATCACCGGCGTTGCGGTCAGTGAGGTGGTCGCGAAATTATTCCCGTTCACCTGCTGCATGGAATCCGGATTCAGTACGGACGCAAGAGCGATTTGCGCGACGTTCTGTGAGGTTCCGTTCGAGAATTTCGCGACGATCTGACCGTCCGGGCCGATGTTCATGCTCGTCAACTGACCCGGCGCCGCGCCATTCTGGTCGTTCGCGATGTTTGCGGAAGCCTGGTTGTATTGGGTCAGCGTGGCGTTGGCGCCGGCGTCGTACAGTTTCCAGGTAATATTCATGTCCGACGCGCCGCTGGCCAGATTCGAAATCGTGATCGGCACGGTTCCGGCGCTGGCGGGAGGCGATTGAAGGCGTCCATTGCCATCGAATGTGAGCGATCCCGACGCGAGAGTCGTGGTCCCCCCCGATCCTCCGCTCAGATCGGCGGATGGAATCGTTACGTCATACGACCAGGTGTTCGGAGCGGTTTCCGTGTAGGTGACAGTCAGGGTGTGCGAATTCCCCTGCGCGTCGAAGACCTGTATCGGCGAGTTGAATGTGGAACCCGCGGCGCCGACAGCGACGTTTGCGTTCAGGTTTGCGCTGATGGACATCTCCGTTGTCGCGGACGGTTGCGCCACGAGCGTGGATGGAAGCGTGATATTGCTTGTGGAGCCATTCGTATTCAGTACGCCCCCGGACGCGTTCCAGCCCTGTACAAACTCGCCTGTCGCCGTCATCAGGTCCCCCGATGCGTCGACCTTAAAATCACCCTGCCGCGTGAAGAGCGTCTGTCCGTTCGTGGCACGCACGACGAAAAAGCCATTGCCCTGGATGGCGGCGTCGAACGGACCGCTCGTGGTTTGCAACGTCCCCTGGGTGAACCGTTGCTGCGTTTGCGCGATGGTGGCGCCGCTGATGGACGCGGACGAATTGAACCCGCTCAGGTTCGCGTTCACGAGGTCCTGAAAAGAGACGTGCAGGTCTTTGTATCCGGTGGTGCTCAGGTTCGCCAGATTTCCACTGACGATATTAATGGCCTGTGAGTTGGCGTTCAGGCCCGCGAGTGCTGTCGAATAGGCTGATGACATTGTGCTATTTCCCTGTCGTTGAAGTGGTCTGCGATCCGGCCGCCCCGGACGACAGGGCGGTCGTGTTCTGATGAATTCCGATCAGTTGCTCGAGCTGGCTGTACGCGGTCAGCTGCGAAACGAACTGTGTGCTGTCGGTCGGGTTCAACGGATCCTGATTCTGCAACTGCGAAACCAGCAGTTTGAGAAACGTCGATTCGTTGGCCAGCGGGTCGATCGCCGGTGGCGACTGTGTCGATGCGGTCGACGTGGTCGATGATGTCCCCGCTGTCGCGCTGCGCGGCGCGAAGACACTCGAAATGGCATTCATGAAACCTCCTCGGTTAATTGGATGGCGCCGTTGAACCTCTGGGGGGCAGGTGCGGATCTGCGCTGTCTGCGCGAGTCCTGCTGGCGCGATTGATTCTGGCGACTATGGCCGGGCGTCCATGCTTCCGCGTCATACCCTGCCGTGGAAAGCGAGCCGACGAGCTCGAGCACTCCCTCGTGAAGACGGCTCGTGATTGAGGGATCCGACGTATGCAATGCGATATGGACTTCGCCCGAGCGCTCAGTGAGCCGCAACTTTACATCGCCCACTCCATCCGGCGTGAATTCGAGCGACACGGAACGAAGGGGCTGAACGGGAGCCTTTTCCGCGGGCGCTTCAGGAACTTCGACGGAGCGAGCCGGTGACGACTCGCGCGCATCCGGCGCGGTTGCCCCGGAAGGCTCAGCCTGAGCCACCGTGTGAGTGACAGGCGCCGCAGACTGCACGGAATCGTGACTCGCGGGGGGCTGGGGAGTATCCGGAACCAGGCGAACGGTTTCTTTTGGCGCTTCCATTACTTCCGATTCCTGCTGCTCCGGCGCGCGGAGGCGAACGTGGAGAGCCGCCTCGGGCTGTGGCGCGACCGGAGGCGAGGCTGGAGCGTCCGATGTGGCGAGCGGCTTTGCTTTCGATGGGCCGTCCCCGGCATCGCCACTACCTTTCGTCGCAGGTGGGGGCAGAGGCAGGGGCAGACGAGGCGGAACCAAAACCGGAATGGGAACAACAGCCAGCGGCGGAGTAGGATTATTGTTCTGCTTCGCCGAAGGCCGTGGACCGGAACCACTGTTTACGGACAGGCTTCGTCCGTGCGGTGCGCTGACCGATTGCGCTGGAACCTTCTGTGTGGGGCGGTCAGGCACGGCGGCCACCGCCGCGGAGTTGTCCGTTGACGACGCTTCCTCCGGCGACGGATCTTCGGGTTGT
>DASZUZ010000427.1:0-2567 GCA_035547415.1 Bryobacteraceae bacterium
CCATCCACCACCACAGGCTCGTCAATGCTCGCGCGGAAAGTCTGGCCCAGACGCGCCGTTTCCGAATTGACCGCGTCAATCATCCGAATGGTGATGGGCGTGTCGACCGGAATGGTGACGCCCATCGGTCTGCCATAGCCCGGCCCGCTCGGTGGCGGGGCGGACGCGAATCCGCCTCTGCCGCGATCGCGCTCGTCCGGATAGATGGAGGCCTGCGGAGGCGGAGGCGGTGGCGGCGGAGCCTGATAAGTCGGGTCCACAAAGCTGACCGATTGAACCTGCCCGATGTCGAAGGTTTCGATGTTCCCGTTGACGTCCACGCGAATCTGCCGCGATGTGCCGCCGAGGAAGGTCCCCTGTACGACCTGGCCGTTTCTGAGACTGATTGTGTCGGCGCTGGCGACAGCGCCGAAGATCAGGAAAGCAGTAGTAAGAAGCCGCATAATCCTCGTTCCGATTCTAACGTTTATACGGCTTTCCGGCCAATCCGGTGGCGCGGAACCAATATGCGCGATCGGGCGCGCGGTTACCTCGCCGCCGCGGTCGGCTCTTTCTCTTCGCGAAGCGAGGGAGCCAGTTCGCGCACCACTTCCTTGCCCCTTGCGAAAGCGTCGGCGTAAGCGTCGCGGCGCTCCTCCTTTGTCAGTCCGGAACCCGTTCGATTCACTTTGTCGAGGCCCAGGCCAATGACATAGGTTCCGGCAAAGGCGACGGCCGCTTTGGGGATGAGTCCGCCGCCGAGGGGGATCTTTCCGACGAGTTCACGCGCAATCGCTCTCCAGCCGAACGCGCCCGCGACAATGCCGGCGATCTCGGCCTTCTGTTCCGCGTATCCGACGGGACGTCCATGCGTCGCCGCCAGCATCAGCGCCATCCGCACCTGATTCATCGTGAGAAAAGCCGTGTCGGTCGCGAATTCGCCGATGGTCCAGGGCAGTTCCAGAAGACTGGGAACGACGTTCGGCAGCGCGGTGACAATGGCGAAAAACGCGTTTTCGCGGGAAACGCGCGCGTTGATCTTCCCGGCAACAGCCGGACGAAACATCGGGAAAGTGCGGGCAAGCGCCATTTCCCGGTCCTGATGTTCGCCGACGATGGCGTTGATCAGTGAACCCGAGCCGTCCGATTCGAAAGTGTAGCCATTGCGCGGAACCGGAATGCCGGGCTCGCACAGAACGAAATCGAAACGATCCGGCTGTCCGTCTGCCGGGTGAATGGCACGCAGCGCCTGAGCGCGCGAGTAAGGATCCAGCGCCGGCGGCGCGAGAAATCTTTCCATCCGGTCATAGACGTCACGGTGCGACGCCATCAATCCTACGTTTACGTCCTGCCAGGCGGTTCCGCGGATCTCGTCGGCATTCAGTCCGGCATAGATCTTCCGGATGTCCTTCAAAACACTCAGCGGCATCGGGTCTCCGTTCCAATCTTAGCGCTTCAGGCGGCAGAAGCACCGCTCCCAGGCGTCCCGAAACGAACCCAGGCTGCTGTCGGGGAATACTACCGGTTCGAATCCGGGGGGTATGGAGAAGGCGACTGAAAAATGCTATCTCAATGAATGAACATGACGCGAGCCGCCCTGGCTTTGCTTGCTTTTTCGTCCTTGTATGGGGCGAGCGGCAACGGCAGCAGGGTCCTGTATGCAGGTGGGACCGCAGCCGGCGTGAAAAACAACTCTGACGCGCGAATCGAAGTCACCGGGGAGGATGTGCTCCGGCTTGACACCCGAACGACTTCGATTCGGGTTCCCTATAAAGACATCGATACCCTCGAGTACGGGATGCGCGTCAGCCGGCGCTATGTCGAAGCGGTACTGATCTCTCCCGTGTTTCTGGTGGCAAAGAAGCGCACCCACTACCTGACGATTGGCTACGTGGATGCCGAGGGGAAACAGCAGGCGATGGTGCTGCGGGTGGGTAAGGACGCGATCCGTCCATTGCTGGTGTCGCTCGAGGCGCGGACCGGCAGGCGGGTCGAATATCAGGACGAAGATGCGCGAAGGGCTGGAAAAGGATGAGACAACGAGCCATCGTTGCGCGCGGCGTCTGTCTCGCCGCGCTCGTGCTCCTCTCGCCCGCGCAATCGCTCCCTGTCGAAATGCACCCGCCCGATGTGACGCTCGCCGAGGTCAGGCGAATCTATGTCGATCAACTGGGCGGCGGGCCTACGTCGGACCAGATGCGCGACATGCTGATCGCCGCGTTGCAGAACAGCGGGCTCTTCGTAATTACGGAGAACCAGGAACGGGCCGACGCATCGCTCAAAGGCTCTTCCGACGATCAGATTTTTGACGAGAAGCACGATATCAGCGATTCGATCGGGCTTCACGCGGCCGAAGGGTCCGGATCGAGCGCCAGCGCGAGCCTCGGAACCGGCAGTTCCTCGCACCGGAGCCTGAGCGCGGGAGTTTCACAGAACGAATCGTCCCGCATCATCGACCGGAAGCATGAGGCGGCTGCTTCAGTGCGGCTCGTGAATGCGGACGGCGACGTCATCTGGTCCACGATCCAGGAAAGCAACGGGGCGAAATTTCGGGGCGCCATGGCCGATGTGGCGGACAAGGTTGCGCG
>DASZUZ010000428.1:0-1848 GCA_035547415.1 Bryobacteraceae bacterium
GTCAACGCCGGCGGCAGTTTCGTGGAAGCCGGAATGCAGCAGATCAACGTCCGCGCTGTCGGTCTCGTGCGTGACGTCCACGATATCGAGGACACCGTCATCAAGGCCCAGAATGGCGTTCCGCTTCGCATCCGGGACGTGGCGACCGTGACGCAGGGCTCGAAGATCCGGCTCGGCAAGCTGGGCAAGGCAATTCACCGGGAAGACGGGAAAATCATCGATAACGACGACGTCGTGGAAGGCATCGTACTGCTCCGCAAGGGAGCCGACTCCGACTCCACGCTCGAAGCGATCCACGAAAAAGTAAAAGAACTCAACGAGCATATTCTGCCGCGGGGCGTGAAAATCGTGCCGCACCTGGACCGCAGCGACCTGCTGCACTACACGACGCACACGGTGCTGCACAACCTCACTGAAGGAATCCTGCTGGTTGCAGTCATCCTTTTCCTGTTCCTCGGAAATCTTCGCGGCGCGTTCATCGTGGCGCTCACGATTCCTTTCTCGCTGCTCTTCGCCTCGATCTGCCTCGATCTGAATAAAATTCCCGCCAACCTGCTTTCGCTGGGAGCTCTCGACTTCGGCATGGTTGTGGAAGGCGCTGTCGTCATGGTGGAAAACATCATCCGCCATCTGGCTCACCGGCGCGAGGATTCCGGCAGCAGCGTCCGCACGATTCGCAAGGCAGCTCACGAAGTCCAGCGGCCGGTGTTCTATTCGATCGGCATCATTATCACCGCCTACATTCCGATCTTCACGCTGCAGCGCGTGGAAGGCCGGTTGTTCAAGCCCATGGCCTGGACGGTCTCCTTCGCGCTGCTCGGCGCCCTGCTGTTCGCGATGCTGATCGCTCCGGTGCTGTGCAGTTTTCTCTTCGGCCGTCGCGTCACGGAGTGGCGGAACCCTCTGATGACCGCGATGACCGATGGGTACCACTGGCTGGTGCGCCGCGCCATTCGGTTCCGGTGGATCACGGTTGGTATCGCGGCAGGCGCGTTCGGCATCTCGGTCTGGTTGATGATGAGCGGCGCCATCGGCTCCGAGTTTCTGCCCCACCTCGACGAAGGGGCGGTGTGGGCCCGCGCCACCCTGGCCCCGAGCGCCGGTCCCGGCACGGGAATCGACGTGATGAACCGCGCCCGCATCGTCATGGCGTCGTTTCCCGAAGTTCGGCAGGTCGTTTCTCAGGTCGGGCGTCCCGACGACGGAACCGATACCACGGGCTTCTTCAACACGGAATACTTCATCGATCTGAAGCCGAAGGAACAGTGGCGGCCCGTGTTCCGTCAGAACAAAGAAGAGCTGATCTCCGCGATGGACCGCGAACTGGAGAAGGTTCCCGGCGCGCTCTGGAATTTCTCGCAGCCGATCGCCGACAACATGGAAGAGGCGGTCAGCGGCGTTAAAGGCCAGCTTGCCATCAAGATCTACGGCGACGATCTGAAGACCCTCGAAGCCAAAGGCAGCGAGATCGTCAACGTCATGCGTTCGATTCCCGGTATCGCCGATCTCGGTCTGTTTCGCGTCATCGGCCAGCCGAACCTGCAGTTCACCGTGGATCGGAAGAAGGCTGCGCGCTACGCTTTGAACGTTTCCGATGTCCAGGACGCGATCGAAACGGCCGTCGGCGGCAAGGCCGTGAGCCAGGTTCTCGAAGGCGAACAGCGTTACGACATTGTGGTCCGCTACGACGAGTCTTACCGCGGCACAAAGGATGCCATCGAGAACATTCGGATGGTCGCGCCCTCCGGTGAGCGGGTGTCGCTCGCGCAGCTTTGCGATGTCAAAATTCTGGACGGCGCGTCGGAGATCTATCGGGAAAATAACTCCCGCTATGTGGCGTTGAAATAC
>DASZUZ010000429.1:0-2319 GCA_035547415.1 Bryobacteraceae bacterium
CGGATGTCTGCGCCGGAAGCAGGCACGCAGATACAGCAAACAAGAGAAAACACAATGGAAGGGATCTGAGTGGATTCATCTTTGACTAACCTGAAGAGCCGGACGAAAGCCGGCTGGAATTACGGGACAAATCCGAAGCACTTCCCCTTCCACCGGACACTAACTCGCGCTCGCAATGCTGCTGTCCGTCGTGCCGGGCCGGAAATGTGGCCATTACAGTCGAGCCCGGCATAGTTGCACTGGCTGCTGTGATCCGTTGTTTCCCCGGAGAAAAGACGCTGGCAGGCAGAACCGCTTTTCGGGAAAATCAGCAACAATGATGCTGGAATTTCGATTCCAAATCTGGAAATCGCCAGGGACGTGTGGCTGCAGTGGCTTACAGGCCGGCAACCCTTGTCAGCACGTAATCCACGATGGTTAACAGAATCGAACCGAGAACAGCCGGCATACATCCGCTCACACGGAATCCCGGGACGAATCCGGAGGCCAGTTTCAGCATCAGGCCGTTGATCAGGAAATACACGATCCCCAGGGAGAGGATGATGAACGGCAGAAAAATGATCTTTAGAATCAGGCCGACCGTCGCGCTGACGAGTCCGATGACGAGTGCAGCGATCATGGCCGATCCGAAACTTTCCACCTGAATGCCCGGCAGAATGTTCGCGACGATGATCAGCGCAACACCGCTGAGGAGCCAGTGCAGAACGAGGTAGCGCATGGACTCGATGATACGTAACTTCGGCGCAGGCTGTCTGAAAAAGTTCGGCGCGGTTCAAGAGCCGCTACTGTCTGGCGATCTGACAAAGACACGCGATCGCTGTCTGCTTCCCGACGTGCCCACGCCGGAAATATGCAATTTCACAGGAACAATGCTGAATCGCCGCCGCCTGACGATTCGGGTGCCTTACCGGCAGCCCGCATTCCGACACGAAACGCCACTCGCTGCGGAATGGACCGGGCTGGACAAACCGCTGCCACGGCGACAGGGCATGAACTCCCCGGCTGGCAAGAGTCCCCGACTCGGCGCGCTCCTTCACGGATGGGAAACCCGGCAACGCAAGACCAGAGATGCCGCCGCCCCGGCGATCGTCACACTCGACGCATGCCCGGTCACAGCACACCCGTCGCAAATGGCACCGGCATGGACCGCCGGTGCCGGTATCGGGCTCAGTCGATTTTTTCGTAGCTCGCCGTGCGATCCACTTCCCGTTTGCCGGTAAACCTTTTCAGTTCGTCGGCGAGCGCCGGCACGCAGATGACGAAGTTCCCTCCGTAGATGGTGTCCTTGCCCTCGAAATCGAAGGTGACGCAGCCGGCCTCCTCCGCGATGATCTTGAGCGGCGCCAGATCCCACGGCTTTGCCTGCGCTTCCAGCCATGCGTCGGCGCGGCCGGTGGCGACCATCATGGCGTCCAGACATCCGCCCATGCTCCGGACCGTCCACCATTCGGAAAGCCAGTCGACCAGATCCGGTGCGAACGGATACCGGTGGATATAACTCAGGCCGTTGCAGCAGAGCAGCGCCTCGGTCTTCCGGCTGACCTGCGAGGCATGGATGCGTTCTCCGTTCCAGAACGCGCCCTCGCCTTTGGCGGCGGAATAGATTTCGCCGAGCGCCGGGAAGTATGCGTGCCCCGCGATGATCTGGCCGTTTTCCTCGAGGCCGATCAGCACCGACCACGCCCGGGTGCCGCGAATGAAGTCCCGCGTTCCGTCGATCGGGTCGATGATCCAGCGGCGCCCGTTCCGCGCTTCGCGATTCGCCCCTTCTTCGCCCAGCAGACCATCTTCCGGAAACTCCCGGGTGAGGTCTTCGACAATCCGTTTTTCGCACTCCCGGTCGGCAATCGTCACCGGCGACTCATCGGACTTGATCTCGACCCCGATATTGCCCTCGCGGATCTTCAGCGCCAGATCGCCCGCCCGGCGCGCGATCTCCGCCCCCACCGTCAATTCCTTCTGGTAAGCCATGGTCTAAATAACCAGACTACAGCCCCGCAGGATAAAATGATCTCGATGGAAAATTTCCGCGAATTCGAGATCGGCGCCGACCCCTTCGGACGGGTCTGGCGCGCGTATTTCAAGTACCTGCAGACGGGGATCTCGATCCGCCATGCCGATACGGTCGATGTGCGCTACATTCTCGATAACGGCGAGGAGCGGATGCAGAAGACAATCGTCATCCCCCACGCCGAGATTCGCGCCTATGCCGGTCGCACGGGCCGGAAGATCAGCGATGCCTGGTGCTCCCGCCTCGCCATGTGCAAACTGAAGCACGTCATCGAGACGGCAGAGGACCTCGAAAAGGATTACCTCGTC
>DASZUZ010000430.1:0-2406 GCA_035547415.1 Bryobacteraceae bacterium
TCCTTGCGCGCTTCCACCTGCTTCTTCGCGTCCCCGAACTCCGGCCATGAGTATTCCGATTGCGACAACGCGACGCGGAACCTTCCGATCACGGCGCGCCGGATATCGGATTCCTGCCGCAGCCGGATCGTGATCACCGTATCGGCCTGCGTTGCGATCTTTTCGCCGAAACGAAGGGCGATCATGTAGTTTCTCGCCTCGGCGAGTCCCGCGGCCCAGCCGGTTTTCGGATCGCCGTCGATCGCGCCCATTGGCGGCCCGTCGGGCTCCTCGCCCGCCTTATTCGCGCTTGCGAGCACAAGTGGAATCCTGCGGCCCGCGACAGACGCTTCGACCTCGGACAGTACGAAGCGATCGGCGCCTCGGGCCACGCGCGCCCCGGGCTGCGTTTCGTCCTGATGAATGTCGATACCGAGCGCGGTCCATGTTCCGGCTCCTGGCTTGATCTCGACGGTATAAGTGTCGTTGTCCGGAACCTTCCCGCTCGCGATCACCAGTCCGTCGCCACGCTTCTTCTCGGCCTTCAGAGACCCGGAGGCGTAATAGAGGCTGTCGACCAGTTCTTCGTCGTAAATCCGAAGCGTCGACCCCGCCTCGGAACGCGCCGCGACGGGCTTGAACCATGTCCATGCCAGTTTGCCCGCGTCGCGGTCGGCGAGGAGCCGTTTCTCCCAGCCTTTGTCCTGTTGCATCGACTGCCGGGCCTCATCGTCGAGCCGCCGCTTTGTGTCCTCCGCCTGTTTCGTCAGGGCATCGAGCCGTGTTTTCTGGTCCGGCGTCGGCAGCAGCAGCTTCGAGCCCCATGCGTCGGCTCCGCGATCGGGCATCAGTCCGGTTTCCTTAATGTCCGCGAAGAATGCCTTCATCGAGTAGAAATCTTTCGACGTGAAGGGATCGAACTTGTGGTCGTGGCATTCGGCGCAGCCCATCGTAGACCCCAACCAGGCGGCGCTCAGAGTACGAACCCGATCGGCGCCGTACTTCGCCAGATACTCTTTCGGCTGCAGTCCGCCCTCTGCCGAATAGCGGTTCATCCGGTTGTAAGCCGATGCGATCTTCTGATCGATCGTGGCGTTGGGAAGGAGATCGCCGGCGATCTGCTCGCGCGTGAAATCCGCGAACGACTTGTTGTCGCGGAAGGAGCGCAGAACGTAATCCCGGTATGGCCAGGATGGCCACAGATTGTCGCCGTGGAATCCCGACGAATCGGCGTAGCGAACGGCGTCCAGCCAGTGCATCGCCTGTTTCTCGGCGTAGTGCGGAGACGCAAGAAGGCGGCCCACGACTTTCGCCCATGCATCGGGCGAACGATCCTTTTGAAACGCGGCGACCTCCTCGGGTGTGGGCGGCAGACCCGTGAGATCCAGAGAGACCCGGCGCAGCAGCGTGCGGCGATCGGCTTCGGGCGAAGGCTTCAGCCCCTCCCGCTCCAACCGGGCGTCAAGAAATGCGTCGATCGGATTCTCCGCGCCCGAAACGGCCGGCGGTTCCGGGCGCCGCACGGGCTGGTACGCCCAGTGACCTTCGTATTTTGCGCCCTCTGCAATCCACCGCCGGATCGTTTCCTTCTGTGCCGCCGTCAGAATCTTGTGCGCGAACTCGGGGGGCATAATCCGGGCATTCTTCGCGAAGATGCGCTCCACGACTTCACTCTTATCCGGATCTCCGGGAACGATGGGCGTCTTGCCATTCCGCAGCGGCTTTGTTGCCTCATCCCGCAGGTCGAGGCGCATGTTGGCCATCCGCGAACTCTTGTCCGGACCATGACAGCGAAAACACGTATCCGACATGATCGGACGGATATCGCGATCGAAGGACACCGGAGCGGCCCGGAGGCTCGCGAAACCACTGAAGGCGATCACGCCGGAGGTGACAACGAAGGCACGGAACATCATCATGGCTGGACCTTTGTCCAACCATCATATGCCCGCCATGGCCAGGAGGGGTCAGCGAACCTGCGGAAACCCGAGATTTACGGCGCTGGTTCCTGGGTCGGGCCAGCGGCTCGTGACGACTTTGGCTCTTGTATAGAACTGAATTCCTTCGGGCCCGTACATATGCAGGTCGCCGAACAACGATGCCTTCCAGCCGCCAAAACTGTAATACGAGACGGGTACGGGAATCGGAACATTGACCCCCACCATCCCGACTTCCACGTCGAACTGGAACTGGCGCGCCGCGCCCCCGTCACGCGTGAAAATCGCCGTGCCGTTCGCGTACGGATTGTCATTGATCACACGCACCGCTTCTTCATACGTGCCCACGCGCATGACGTTCAGCACGGGACCGAAGATCTCGTCTTCGTAACAGCGCATTCCCGGCTTCACGTTGTCGATAAGAGAGGTTCCCAGGAAGAAGCCGGGGCCCGCGCTCGCGGGATGACCTCTGCCGTCCACCGCCACTTCG
>DASZUZ010000431.1:0-3381 GCA_035547415.1 Bryobacteraceae bacterium
ATATCCGTGTCTTTCAGATGAATCTCGCCAGTCCACGGCTGATCTCCGGCTGTATCCGGACTCGCGTAGCGCAGGTGCCCGCTCCATGTCCCGGCCGTCGCTTGTCCCAGCAGCGGCGCTCCTGCAACGGAGATTTGCTGGCGCAGCGAAGGGATCGACATGCCCTCGCTCGAAAGCGAGGCGTTGAGCTTGCCGGATACCGTGTCGTAGTTGCCCTCGAGCGTAGCGGTCTCGTTTTTGTCGTTCGATACCACAGAGGGCGTCAGGGTGATGGCTGAACCTGAAAAGCGAAGATCCGCGCTGGCAACCCGCAAAGGTGGGGCGCCGCCGGCTGCCAGCGTCGAGTTTGCCACCATCACTTCGCCGTCCATGCGCGGCGTGTTGTCCGGCATCGAGTACCCGACCGCGCCCTGGGCAATCCCGTCATACTGAAGATCCTGCGGAATCGGCCATCCCAGGTTGCGCGCGATTCCTACGAGCGGTGACATCGGCAGTTGGCTGAAGATCGCCGTCACGCCCCAACGCGGGCGGCGGAGATAGTCAGCGACGCGGTAGCGAAGATCTACCGGCGATTGCTTCCCTTCCGTGGTGGCCCGAATTTCGACCACCTGGCCCGGTACGTTGATCATGCCCCCCACCGCCAGCGGCCAGGCGGTTCCTCCGGGGGGCGTCTGATTCCAGCCGTGGATGTCGTTCACCATCAGGCGCCCCGCGAGCCCCACATGGCTGACCGGTCCCGCGAGATGGGCGTCACCCCAGATGTGGCCAAGCAATCCGGACTCTCGCCCCTCGAACAGCGTGACCATGTCACCCAGTTCGCTCTTTTCGAGTTTCACGTCCATGGTGACGGAACTGTCGTGCGGATGCCATTCTCCCCGCGCGACGAAGCTGCCGAATCCGCGCGCCGGCCGGTCCGTTCGAGCCGGTTCCGCCCGCATGCGCAGCGTCCATGGCCCATCGGCGCTCGAGGGGGGCCATAAGTCCACGTCCGTGTCGAGCAGGTAGAAAATCGATTTCGTATCGCCGAACTTGAAGTTGACGCGGCCTGAGACGAGATGCACGCTGGGGAAAGCCGCCAGCAGTTTCGGCCTCATCAGGGAGGAGAAATTCCAGCGTACGTTTCCGGGTTCGCGCTCCACGCGAGTGAAATTGATGTACGCATCTTCCAGGTCGACCGAGGCGAACGTCAGCGGTCCGCCGAGAAGCGAGGAGATCGTCGGTCTTGCCCGCAAAGTCGTCACGTACGCCATGGGCTCCGGACCGACCGCGGGATCCTCGCCAATGTTGACGTCGCCGATCGTGAACCCGGGTGTCGGCAATAACTGGAACTTCACCTGCCCGATCTCCACCTTCCGGCCAAGCGCGTTTTCGAGAGCCGCATGAATCGGTTCCCGATAGCGGTCCGCGCTGATGCGCGGCACGTACCAGGAGGCGAACCCGAGCAGAGCCGCGGCATAGAAAACGATTTTCGGCCACGTCAACCACCGCTTCATGTCCGGCTCGCCTCGCGCGCCAGCAGGGCCTCGTAAAGGGCGGGGTCGTCTACGTCGTCTGAAATCGCCGGATCCTCCACTTCGATATATCGGATGCGCCCGGCATGGCGATCGATCACATCCCGCACTTTTGAGGTGGCGGGTTCCCGCAGATACTCCAGAGCGATCGCTCGCGAAACGATGACCGGATGCCCACGCCGACCGGCTTTCCGGGGAATGGCAATATCCGCGTCAGCCGCCATCACTGCCGCAATCGTCTCAGGCGCGACGGCCGGATGATCCACCAGCGTGAAAAGAACACGTTCCGGAAGGGAGTCACCCAGCGCCCGGAGCCCCGTCTGCAACGAGGTCAGCATCCCCAGTTGGTAGTCCGGGTTAATGACGGAAATGACGTTTGCCGGGGCCGCGCTCGCCACAGTCTCGCCGTCAAAGCCGAACACGGCCACGACCGGCGAACAATACGAACCCAAAGCCCCGGCGAGCACCGAAAGAAAAGTTCCCCCGCGAAATGGAAGCAGCGCCTTCGGACGTCCCATGCGCCGTGACTCCCCCGCGGCCAGAATAATGGCGGCCGCGTTCACTTCAGAAGGGCGCGCAGGTGTTCGTCGGCGAAGATGGACTTCGAGAGCGAGCGCCAGTTCCCTTCCGGATCGCGCCGCATTGCGATCATTTCCGCGCCCACCGAGATGGCGATCTCTTCCGGCGAAACGGCTCCGATTTCAAATCCCATCGGCGCAAATACGCGTTCGAAGGCCTCGCGCGGCAATCCTTCTTTCTCGAGTTCCTTCACCACGGCGATGGTTTTGCGCTTGCTGCCGATCATGGCGATGTAGCGGGCGGGCGTCGTGACGGCCCAGCGCAGCACGCGCATGTCGTCGCGGTGGCCGCGCGTCACAATCACGATGTAGCTGGATTCATTCACCGTCAGCTTCGGGAAAACGTCTTCGTACTCGGCCGCGTAAACGCGGGCGGCCTCGGGGAATCGTTCACGATTGGCGAAAGCCTCGCGATTGTCGATGACTGAAACGCCAAATCCGGCCAGATCGAGAACCTTTGCCAGGCTCTTCGAGATATGCCCGCCGCCGAAGACCAGTGCGGCCGGCTGTGGCGTAATACATTCGACGAACACCTGAAGCTGGCCTCCGCAGATCAACCCGTTATCGTAGGCCGCGTCCTGGCCAAGACTGAAAGACATGTTGCGGGGCTGCTCCGTCCGGATCACTTCCCGCGCCGCGTTCCAGACCTCGGCTTCCACACAGCCGCCGCCGATGGTCCCCACCATCGAACCGTCTTCGCGCACCAGTAGCTTCGCGGTTTTGAAACTGGGGATCGAGCCGTTCACCTCGACAATCGTGGCAAGCGCGCATTTCTGCCCCAGTCCGCGTAGCCGAACCAGTTCATCGAATACGTCCATGGATCGTATTGATTATATCGAGGTCAGGATCGCCCAATGACGGAGGATGCGGCCATCCGCCGCGATAAGCGCTCTACGGCGTGGTTTCTTTCTTTCCGCCGAAATCGAACCGCCGTCCCAGAATGAACTTCACGATCAGGTGGTCGGTCGATGAGGTCATTCCGATGCCCACGCCGGCGTTGAACTCCCACTTCGGACTGAGGTTCAGGTCGATGGAAGGGAAGAGTTGCTGTTCCTGATCGCGCAGCGGGTCGAATCCGGTGATCGGTCCCAGCGCTCCGTAGTATTCGAATCCGACGTTCACCACTTTCGTCACGTCGTAGCCGACCTTCGCATTGGGCGAAAAGCCGACTCCCTGGGTGGCCCCTGGCCCGTGAAACGAGCGGTCTACCGTCGGGTTGAATGCCAGGTACCATTTGCCGACTTGTTTATCGATAATCGGTCTCAATTCCAGGGTCCAGGTATCCGGTGAAT
>DASZUZ010000432.1:0-8174 GCA_035547415.1 Bryobacteraceae bacterium
TGCACTGGCGATCGAGCGGGCATTCGGTAAACGTCCGGCGGGCGCCTACCTGCACTTCCTGCGCTCGAATACCGTAGTCGAAGTTCCGCTAATACATGCCGGCACGAGCCTGATTACAGAACTGCGGGACGCGCAGGATTCGCTTCGCTTCGACCTCAAGGAAGGCGATCACTGCCAGTCGTGCCAGTTCTATCGGTCCATGTGCCCGGCCGCGTAGCGGGTGACGAGATCCTACGCGGTTGCGAGGAAGAAAATCCTTGCCTGACCCGCATCCCCGTTCATGCCCGCGTCGCGCGCGTCGTAAACAGCCACGTCCGTGAAGCCAGTTTCGTAAAGCGCATCCATGACTTCGTCCGGATCGTGGTATGTCTGCCGGATGGTGAAGTCGCTCCGAGTCCAGCCGTCGTCTTTTTCCATCGCCGTGATCAGGCACGTGGCGGCACGCGTGTCCTCGTCGTAGGTCATACGCAGCACACAGACTTCATCATCCGCGACAACAGCGTCAGTCGTGTTCCAGAACAACTGGAAGGCCTCTTCGCGATTCAGGTCAAACAGAAATGATCCGCCCCGCTTCAGGTGTTTCCGCACGGATTCGAATGCTGACGTCAATCCGGGGATATCCGGCACGTGATTGAGACTCTCGAACACGGAATAAGCCGCGTCGAACTTTCGGCCAAGGGAGAACAGCCGGGCATCAGCCACCGTCAGGTTTGCGCCAGGCGCATTCTCCCGGGCATACCGGATCATTTCCGACGAGGCATCGAGTCCCCACACATCAAATCCGCGCTGGCGCACGTCGCGGGTAAACTGCCCGGTTCCGCAACAAAGATCGAGCACGGCGGCGCCTTTTCTCAAACGTGAGAGCAGGAGGCGCTCAACAATGGGGAAGGCCTCCGCACGATAGTCTGCGCCCCAATGCCGGTTGTAAATCCGCGCGAAGGGGTCGTATTCGTTGTTTCGGGTAAAGTCCGCAGAAGCGCTCATCGAAAAGCAAATCGGGGCGGAGGACCGCCCCGATTTACAGTTTCTCCTGGAGTTGCCGCCGTTCAGTTCTTCGGATCGATGATGAACGTCGGCGCAATGCCGGAAGCGGGCGAGTAAGTACCGGCGCCGGCGGTCGACACATAGCTGGAACATCCGGCGACTTTGCCCAGAAATGCCTGAGGCTGCACGTCTACCTGCATCTCCTTGAATTCGAGATGCCCGTAGCTCATCAGCGGAAAAACGGTCCGGACCGGCTTCACTCGTTCCTGCACCACGTACGGGGCACGCTGGGCGTCCCGGATAGCGCGCGCCCAGGATCCCTCGTCGTGCTCGTAACCGACGAAGCTGTGCAGGTCCGTGTAATCGTCGTTCGGACGAAGCACCAGGGTTTCACGGTTCTGCCGAATGAAATCCAGCAGATCGACGCTTTCCTCGCCGCGCGTCGCCTTCCCGGCTTTTACGACGCGGGTCCACGGCACATGTTCCCGAATGGCCTTGCGCTCGTTCGGAGGGAATTTCGCGGTAAGAGATTCTTCGGTCAGCAGCGCGAACATGGCTTTCTTGTGCGACAACTCCGAACGGAAGCTGTTCACGATGCAGACCTTGTGATCGCGATACGCCTGCACCAGCGGATGATTCAGGGTGAACCGCAGCAGAAATTCCTGCGCGCTGATCCGCCGATAGATCAGATCGATATCGAATCCGTTTGCGCGAAGCACTCCGTTGCGATATTCCAACTGGTCTGGCGACACGAGTTCCGTCTGGTATCCCTCAGCGCGGAAGTAGTCGCGAAAGATCTCGTATTCGCTGCGGCCGCTTGCGTTGCGGAATTCAAGAATGCCAATATTCGGCTTCTTCGCCCCGCCGAACATCTTGTACGCCTTGAGCAGCGCGTCCAGAAATGGCTTCTTGCCGCCCACGCGCGTGAGGTTGTAGCGCCGCCGGAATTCCTTCACGGGAGGACAGTCATAAAAGAGATCCGAGAGCCCTTCGGCGTATGCGGCTCCGGACAAAGCGTCCGCGTTATACTGCAAGACATGCAGCGACCCGTTCTGGATCTGCAGGTCGAGTTGAGCGGATACTTCGGACATTTCGTATCCGGGATCGACGGCGGCCAGCATCTTTTCGGCGGGGAAGAGTTGCATGCGGGAAAGAAGCTGCGGAGATGCGAGCGCCGCGCGCAGCATCCGATCGACAGCCGAGATTAGCGCTTCGCCGGTTTTGACCAGATTGTCGTATTGTTTCTGGGTGACAAAATTCGGCCGGAGGAAAGGACAGAGGAGTCGGCCACCAGCGGAAAGCTGGCGCGCTTCCATCTGCTCCTGTAAGTTTTTCACCCACCGCAAGTCGCGGTAGGGTTCGGATTCGAGGATCCGATGATACCGGGCGATTGCCTCGTCCAACTGCGTCATTGTTCGGAGGACCGTTTCTGTACCTCAGTATGACACAGAAAACGGACGTCTGTCTTTTTTTCGCAACTACAATTCGCCGTAAACCATTGAAACCAAGTCAAATTGAGTCGTTGCCACAATTACAGGTGTGTGGCAAAATCGCAACACTTCGTGGCTCCCGCGATTGCTCGCCGCTGTAAGAATCCAGACGGAGACGGATGAAAGTATGGGCACGCTGAATTCAGACTCTTGCAGAAGACATTGATGACTTCGGATTCCGGTCCGATGCTCTCTTGCGCCAGTCCCGAAACTGGAACCGGCAGAATGTACAGTGGTAGAGGGGAGATCCGAAGAGCCTCAGAAGGAAGCGCAAGGGATTGCGCGACATCCTGTCAATCTGGTCCCGGCAAGCCAGTCGGGAGACATCGCCGGATCCGCACCTGGGACACTCGCAGAACTGATGGAAAATCGTGAAGAACGAACGTCGGCGGCGGGCTTCCCGTCCGCACTTCTCGCATCTGTAAACGGCGAGGTTTACGATCTTCTTAACGTAACTGCGGGGCCGCCGGACCATCCGTCCACCGCAGGAGTCACACCCTTGCATCGGCTATGGTTTACGTATCCGTTATTAGTTTTACCCGAAAAATATTCGAACGGTAACGAAAATGTTGCAGGAAATTTCAGTTTCCGGAGCTCGCCAGCATAATTTAAAGAACGTCAGTGTTCAAATACCCAGAAATAGCCTCACTGTCATTACTGGCCTGAGCGGTTCGGGTAAATCCTCGCTTGCGTTCGACACAATTTACGCGGAAGGTCAGCGCCGTTACGTCGAGACGCTCTCCACCTACGCTCGACAGTTTCTGGATCAGATGGAGCGCCCGGACGTCGATTCTATTGACGGTCTGAGCCCTTCGATTTCGATCGATCAAAAAACTACCGGCCGGAGTCCGAGGAGTACGGTCGGCACCATTACCGAGATATACGACTATCTCCGCCTGCTTTATTCGTCGATAGGCATCCCACACTGCCCGCAGTGCGGCAGCGAGATTTCGCGGCAAACGACCGAACAGATCCTGAAGCACGTGCTTTCCCTGCGTCCGGAAGAGCGAATTCTGATAATGGCGCCGCTTGTCCGGGGACGCAAAGGCGAGTTCCGGAAGGAAATGGAAAAACTCGCGCGCCAGGGATTCGTGAAGGCGCGCATCGATGGCGTGATTCGGTCGCTCGAGGACGAGATCGCTCTCGACAAGCGGCGCAACCACACGATCGAGGTCATTGTAGACCGGCTTCTTGTCAAACCCGGGATAGAAAAAAGACTCGAGGCATCCATCGAAACCTCTACGAAACTGGCCAATGGGCTGGTCCTGATCTCGGTGGTCGACGGCGAAGAGCGGCTGTACTCCCGAAAACTGGCCTGCGTCGAATGCGGAACCAGCGTACCGGAACTGGAGCCGCGATCGTTCTCTTTCAACAGCCCTTACGGCGCTTGCGAAGAATGCTCCGGACTTGGCAGCACCTGGGCGTTCGACGCCGATAAGGTGATTGCGGACAGTTCCCGGCCGCTGCTCGAAGGAGCACTGGGACCGGGCGCCGGTTCGAGTCTGGTGCTGCACAAAGTGCAGGAAGCGGCGAAAGCGCTCCGCATCAAGCTGAAAACGCCATGGGAAAAACTCCCGCGCGAGGCTCAGGAGAAGCTGCTCAGCGGCTCCGGATCATTTCCTGGAATTCTCGCTATTCTGCAGGAAATTTATCGCGATGCGTCCGCCGATTACCGGGAATGGCTGACGGACTATATGTCGCCGGTTCCATGTTCCGCGTGCGGCGGGAAACGTCTGCGTCCCGCGAGCCTGGCGGTACGGGTGAAAGGCGTCTCGATCGCGGAATTCACGGGTATGCCGATCTCGCGAGCGCTGCTCACAGCCCGCTCGTTGGAATTTTCGGAGCGGGAGTTCCGGATCGCGGGACGCGTGGTGGATGAAATTCGCCGCCGCCTGGAATTTCTGGAATCTGTCGGACTGCACTACCTGAGTCTGGACCGCTCGGCTTCCACGCTCTCCGGCGGAGAAGCTCAGCGGATCCGCCTGGCTACGCAAATCGGCTCGAAGCTTCGCGGCGTTCTCTACGTACTCGATGAGCCCTCCATCGGACTGCACCCGCGAGATAACGAACGCCTTCTCGATACGTTAAGCGCCCTGCGCGATCTTGGCAACACAGTGCTGGTTGTGGAGCATGACGCCGAGACAATCGAGCGGGCTGATTACGTCATCGATCTGGGCCCCGGCGCGGGAAGACTTGGTGGTGAACTCGTCGCAAGTGGAACGCCCGAGGCAATCCGACAAAACGAGCAATCACTGACGGGCCGCTATCTTGCCGGAACGCTGGAAATTCCCGTTCCGGAGCGCCGGCGCGACGGGAGCGGCGAATCGATTTCCATCCACGATGCGCGGGAGCACAATCTCAAAGGCATTGATGTCGAGTTCCCGCTTGGCAGGCTGATTGTGGTTACAGGCGTCTCGGGAAGCGGAAAGTCGACGCTCGTCAATGACATTCTTTATCGCTCGCTGGCCAAAGAGATTTACGGATCGCACGATCAACCCGGCACGCATGGCGAAGTCACCGGAATCGGGAATATCGACAAGATCATCCGAATCGATCAGTCGCCTATCGGACGGACACCACGCTCGAACCCGGCGACGTACACGGGACTGTTTTCACCGATTCGGGACTTTTATGCGCTGCTGCCGGAATCGCGGGAGCGCGGGTACAAGCCAGGCCGGTTCAGCTTCAACGTGAAGGGCGGAAGATGCGAAGCATGCACGGGCGACGGACTGAAGCGCATCGAAATGAACTTCCTGCCGGACGTCTACGTCACCTGCGACGTGTGCCGCGGGAAGAGGTACAACTTCGAGACGCTCCAGGTGAAATACAAGGGTTATTCCATCGCCGATCTCCTGGAACTCACGGTGGAAGAGGCTTTGCCGCTGCTCGAGACAAATCCGCAGATCCGGCCGAAACTGCAGACTCTGCTGGATGTGGGCCTCGGCTACATTCATCTGGGACAATCCTCGACCACGCTTTCCGGAGGCGAGGCCCAGCGGATCAAACTGGCGAAGGAACTGAGCCGGCGTCAAACCGGCCGCACATTCTATGTACTCGACGAGCCGACAACGGGCCTGCACTTTGAAGACGTCCGCAAACTGCTCGAGGTGCTGCAGCGGCTTGTGGATCTCGGCAATACTGTATTAGTGATCGAACACAATCTCGACGTGATCAAGAGCGCGGATTGGATCATCGATCTGGGGCCCGATGGGGGCGAAGACGGGGGGAAAGTAGTCGCCACGGGCACACCCGAACAGGTGATGCGTTCACGCAAAAGCTTTACAGCGGAAGCGCTTCGAAAACTGCTCCGGCCGGAGCGAACCGCCTGAAGCACCCCGGCTTCAGATCCCGGCAGCCGCTTATGAGCATTTACGACATCGATCCTCTCGACCTTTCCGGACTCGCTACGGTTTCACTCGCGGAGCGCGGCGGCAAAGTCAGGCAGAGCGATTTCGCTCGCGTCTATGAGCGCGGATCCGGAATCGCCGGGTGGATCGATTGTCTGCCACGGATTCTTGCCGGCGAGAGTTTCCGCGCCGTAGTCGAGGCCATCCTGACCGCGCGCGCCTCGGACAAGCCGGTTCTCTGGGGGATGGGCGGTCACGTCATCAAATGCGGCCTGGCCCCGGTACTAATCGATCTCATGCAGCGTGGTCTGGCGACCGGATTCGCGATGAACGGGTCCGCGTCCATCCACGATTTCGAGATCGCGATCGCGGGCCATACGAGCGAGGATGTCGAAGCGGTCCTCCCGGACGGCCGGTTCGGCGCAGCGGAAGAAACCGGACGCGAGTGGAACCGCGCGCTGGAGAGTAACACGGGCGCGGGCGAATCTCTCGGGCGCGCGCTCGACCGCCTCGCGCCCGCGGCGCACGCGCCGGCGAGCCTGCTCCTTCAAGCCTGGCGCGCTCGTGTGCCCGTCACGGTGCATGTGGCGATCGGGACCGATACGCCGCATACTCATCCTGCCGTGCAACCGGAGAAGCTTGGCGCCGCGACGCATCGCGATTTCCGGCTGTTCTGCTCGCTTGTTTCCCAACTGAACGGCGGAGGCGTTTATATTAATGCCGGTTCGGCGGTGGTCATGCCCGAAGTGTTCCTGAAGGCGATATCCTGTGTTCGGAACCTTGGCCACGAGCTTCGGGATTTCACCACCGTAAACCTCGATTTCCTGCAACACTACCGGCCACGAGTGAACGTTGTGGAGAGGCCGCACGCCCAGGCCGGTGGACGCGGTTACGCTCTGACAGGGCATCATGAGATTATGATTCCGCTTCTGGCCGCAGCCCTGATTGAGAAAACCTCTTGACCCCCGAACAACCATACGAACAGAGCGCCCCCCTGATTCTCGCCGAACCGGAAGCTCCGTTCTGGGGATTTGGAGAAGTATTTATTCTGGCGGCGCTTTACCTGATCGCTTCCATGCTGGTCGTCAGCATGGCGATGGCGGTGTTGCACGAACGGGCGAGACTGGGTTACGCGGCCGTTGCGGAAGACTTGATTGCATACCTCATTCTTTTTGCGGTTCTGAAAGCGCTTTTTTTCTGGCATCAGCGGCCATTGCTGAAATCACTGGGGTGGGTCCGACAGCCCTTCAGTCCTTCGTCGCTGATCATTGTTGGCCTGGCTCTGGTCGCGCTCAGTTTCGTTCTCCAGATTGCCCTACAGACGCCCAACATTGAAACGCCTTTCTCCCGGATGCTGGATAGCGACGCGCTCAGCCGCTTTGTCGTCGCCATATTCGGAGTGACCGCCGCGCCGGTGATCGAAGAACTGCTCTTTCGGGGTTTTCTGCAGCCGGTATTCGTAAACGCTCTGGGCGTGTTTCCCGGCATTCTCACGACGTCGGCCCTGTTTGGCGCTCTGCACCTGGCCCAAAATGCCGGCATCTGGCAGACCGGCGTTCTGATTACGCTGGCAGGCTTCGGCTTCGGCGTGGTCCGGCATGTCTCGGGATCCACGCGGGCTTCGGCGCTGGCGCATGCCGCCTATAACAGTCTTCCCTGTATTCTGACGCTCGTATTACCGAATCACAAATGATCGAAACCATTCAATGGACCGACGACGGCGTGGTCATGATCGACCAGACCCGCCTGCCCACCGAAGAAACCTATGTCACGTGCCGCGACTATAAAGAGGTTGCGAATGCCATTCGCACCATGATTATCCGGGGCGCGCCAGCCATCGGCGTCGCCGCGGCCATGGGCGTCGCGCTGGGCGTCGCGCAGGCGGACACAGCGGATCTTGATGCTCAGGTGCAGGCGATTTCGGCTGAACTCGCGTCGACTCGTCCCACCGCAGTCAACCTGTTCTGGGCCATTGATCGCATGAACCGCGTTTACCGCGAATGCCGCGACCTGACGTTCGAGCAGATCCGCGACCGTCTGATCTCGGAAGCCAGGCTGGTGCGCGAAGAAGATATCGAGATCAACGCCGCAATTGGCCGCCACGGCGCGCCGCTCGTTCCGGACGGCAAGACGGTTCTCACCCATTGCAACGCGGGCGCGCTGGCGACCGCCGGCTACGGCACCGCTCTGGGCGTTATTCGCGCGGCCGTCGAGGCGGGTAAAGACATCGATGTGTTCGCCGATGAGACCCGTCCGTTTCTGCAGGGGGCGCGCCTGACCGTGTGGGAATTGCAGCGCGACGGTATTCGCGCCACGCTGATCACCGACAACATGGCTGGTCATTTTCTTCACG
>DASZUZ010000433.1:0-8741 GCA_035547415.1 Bryobacteraceae bacterium
AACCCACAGGATCAGAGAGCCGGAACCGGCATGCGCCGCCGGGGCAAGCCAACGAAAGCTCGCGACGGCGCAGATGTCGATGAAGACGAGATCGCGCAGACGCAGTTCGCGCGGCAGGCCGGCTTGCGGCATTCCGGTCAGTGTACAACCGAAAAAGCCGGATTACCGGAACTCTTCCTGCAGGCGCGCCAGTTCATCCGACCCCGGGCACAGTTTCCCGAACGGCACGCCGGTCAGCGCCGCAGCGGGCGTGTTGGTCAGTTCGTGCATGTCCGGCACGTTCTCATCGGCGAACAGAATGCCGGTGACGACCTCCTCCCGGTGTTCGCGCAGATAAGTCATGACGGCATGGCGGTCACTCACGTCGTAATCGTCCGGAACCTTCGTCAGACGGAGGATACTGCCGTCGTGCATGGTTACCGCGGTCGTGCCCTCACTGGCGATTTCCGCAACGATCTCGCTTGCCGGCGGCACGAAGTCCGCTTCGGTTGCGGCATGCTGATGCCGGCGCGTATACGAATAGCTTTTTGTCGAGCCTTCGTGGTCGTTGAACGTAACGCATGGCGAGATCACGTCGACGAGAGCGAACCCGCGGTGCGCGAGTCCGGCTTTGAGAATCGGAACCAGTTGCTCCTTGTCGCCGGAGAAACTGCGGGCCACGAACGTCGCCCCGAGACTCAGCGCCAGCATGACCGGATCGATTGGCGACATCTTGTTCGCTTCGCCTTTTTTACTCTTCGACCCGACGTCCGACGATGCCGAGAACTGACCTTTCGTGAGCCCGTAGACCCCGTTGTTCTCGATCACGTAGAGCATCTTCAGATTGCGCCGGATCGCGTGACACAAGTGACCGAGCCCGATGGAAAGCGAGTCGCCATCCCCGGAGATACCGATATAAGTGAGTTCCCGATTGGCGGCATTCGCCCCCGTAGCGATGGCGGGCATGCGTCCGTGCGCCGAGTTAAACCCGTGCGCGCCGTTGACGAAGTAAGTGGGCGTCTTCGAGGAGCAACCGATGCCACTCAGTTTCGCGAGCCGGTGCGGCGGCGTCGACAGTTCCCAGAGCGCGCGAACAATCGCCGCGGTGATGGAATCGTGCCCGCAACCGGCGCACAGCGTGGACATGGCGCCTTCGTAGTCACGAATCGTCAGCCCGAGTTCATTCCGCGCCAGACTGGGATGCGCGACGCGCGGCTTAACGATAGATGGCATCAAGTTCCTCCACCTGGGCGGCAATCACGTCCAGTACATTCTTCGCGCTGAGCGGGAATCCACCGTAAACCAGAACGGGCCGGATCTTGTCCTTTGGCACGGGCGTTTCGAGGATCAGCATGGAGCAGAGCTGCGCATCGCGGTTCTGCTCCACGACGTAACAGTAGTCGTGCGCGGCCAGAAACTCCTCCACCTTCGCGTGAAAAGGAAACGACCGAATCCGCATGTAGTCCATCGGACGGCCCATTCCGTCGAGAATATCGAGGGCTTCACGGACCGCGGGATCGCAGCCGCCGATCGTAATCACGCCCACCCGAGATCCGGGACGCAGGCGGAGGTCAGGCGGCGGCGCATACGCGGCCGCTTCTTTGTGTTTGCGCCGGAGGCGGTCCATGACTTCCTGATACTCATCCGGGACTTCGGTGTAGCCGCCGAATTTATTGTGTCCGGAACCCCGGGTGAAGAACGCGCCTTTCGGATGAACGCCGGGCAGGGTCCGGGCGGCGACAGCCGTGCCGTTTTCCGGCAGGTATCGGAAAAACTTCTGGATCGATTCCAGTTGTTCCGCGCCGAGCACCTTGCCCCGATCCGGCTGGTAAGAATCGTTCCAGGTCAGCTTCGGCGTGACCCAGTCGTTCATGCCGATATCGAGATCGGAAAGCATGAACACCGGCGTCTGGAAGCGTTCCGCGAGATCGAAGCATTTGGGCGCGAACTCGAAACATTCGGCGGGGTTGGACGGGAACAGCAGGATGTGCCGCGTGTCGCCGTGCGAGGCGTATGCGCATTCGAAGATATCGGCCTGCTGGGTTCGCGTCGGCATGCCCGTGGACGGCCCGACGCGCTGCACGTCGATGACAACGGCCGGGATCTCGGCGTAATAAGCAAGGCCGAGCAGTTCGTTCATAAGGGAGATGCCAGGACCCGCGGTCGACGTGAAAGCCCGCGCGCCGTTCCACGACGCGCCGATCACCATCCCGATAGCGGCCAGTTCATCTTCCGCCTGCAGGATGAGGTAATTGTTCTCGCCCGTTTCTTTGTCTTTGCGGAAACGTTCGCAGAACTCTTTGAAATTGTCCATGACGGACGTAGCCGGGGTAATCGGATACCACGCCGCAACGGTGGCCCCGGCGTAGACACAGCCGAGCGCAGTCGCCGTGTTGCCGTCGATCAGGATCTTGTCGCCGTTCGCGTCCATCTGCTGCAGGTGAAACGGCAGCGGAAACGCGAAGTTCTCGCGAATATAGTCGGCGCCCAGTTTCAAGGCCTTCTGGTTCGATTCGCGCAGGGCTTTCTTGCGTCCGTATTTCTCTTCGAGCAGTTGCTGGACCACCGCGCCATCGATGTTGAGCAACTCGATCAGAGCACCCGCGGTAGCGATGTTCTTCATCAGAATCCGCTCACGGGGTTCGCGGAAGTTTTCGTTACACAGACGCGCCAGGGGAACGCCGATGTAATTGATATCGTCACGTACGAGTCCGGGATCGAGCGGCCAGCTCGAATCGTAAAGCAGGTACCCGCCCGAACGCAGTTCGGCCACGTCGCGGGCATAGGTCTGGGCGTTCATTGCGACCATCAGGTCGTAATCGAGAGCGCGCGCCGTGTACCCCTGATGGTTGACGCGAATCTCGTACCAGGTGGGCAGACCCTGAATATTCGAGGGAAACAGGTTCTTCCCGGAGACGGGCACACCCATCCGGAAGATGGCCTGCATGATGAGGCCGTTGGCGCTGGCGGACCCTGTTCCATTGACATTCGCCAGCTTGATCGCAAAGTCGTTTACGCGGCTACGCATGTGGTGTCGGTCGCCGGCTCGCCGGCATAGGAAATCAGCAACTGGAACTTCTGCATGTCCCACGCGGCGGTGGGACAACGCTCCGCGCACAGGCCGCAATGAACGCAGAGATCTTCGTCCTTCAGCATGAGGCGGCCGGTCTGCGGGAGCGGGGTGGAGGCATAAAGCGCCTGATCCAGATTCAGCGCCGGCGCTGACAGATTGCGCCGCAGGATTTCTTCGGGAGCATTGCGCGCGATGGTCAGACAGGAAAGCGGGCAGATGTCGATGCAGGCATCGCATTCGATGCATTTCGCCGCCGTGAAAGCCGTCTGCACGTCGCAGTTGAGGCAGCGCTGCACCTCGCGCGCCGTCTGCTCGGCGGTAAAACCCAGTTCCACTTCGATCTGAAGATCTTCGAAGCGCCGCGTGAGGTCAACGTGCGTCATTTTCTGGCGCAGGGCGGAGTCGTAGTCGTTGGCATAACTCCACTCGCTGATCCCCATCTTCTGGCTGACGAGGTTCATGCCGAAGGCGGGGCGGTCGGTAACGGGAATCTTCTGGCAGTAGTTATCGATCGAGATCGCCGCCTGATGCCCGTGCTCCACGGCCCAGATGATGTTTTTTGGCCCCCACGCCGCGTCGCCACCGAAGAAGACGCCGGGCCTGGTCGACTGGAACGTGACTTCATCCACGGCCGGCATTCCCCATTTGTCGAATTCGATACCGAGATCCCGCTCGATCCACGGAAATGCATTCTCCTGGCCAATGGCGAGAATCACATCATCACAGGGCAGGATGATGGTCTCGATAACGGTCGAGCGCTTCGCTTCCGCATCCCACTCGAGACGGTCGAACTCCATGCCGGTGAGTTTCCCGTTTTCGATGACGAAGCGTTTCGGGGCGTGGTTTACAACGATGTCGATGCCTTCTTCTTCGGCATCCTCCAGTTCCCAGGGAGACGCTTTGAAGAAGCCGCGGGGACGTCGGGCCATGACTTTGACGTCTTTTCCGCCCAGGCGGCGCGACGAACGGCAGCAATCCATCGCGGTGTTGCCGACGCCGATAATCAGCACCCGCTCGCCGATGGAATCGATATGTCCGAACGCCAGAGAACCGAGCCAGTCGATTCCGATGTGAATCCGGTCCGTGTCGTGGCGGCCGGGAAGGTCCAGATCCTTACCGCGCGGCGCGCCGCTGCCGACGAAAATGGCATCGAAACCTCCATCCATCAGGGCACGTAAACTCTCAACGGGAGCGTTGTATCGGATCTCGACGCCCATGTTGAGAATGGCATCCACTTCTTCCGTCAGGACCTGCTCGGGAAGCCGAAACGACGGGATGTTCGTGCGCATGAGGCCGCCGGGCTTGTCGTACTTCTCGAAGATGGTGACGGAGTAGCCATGCGGCATCAGGTCATTGGCGACCGTAAGGGACGCGGGCCCCGCGCCGATGCAGGCGATGCGTTTTCCATTCTTCGCCGCGGGAATCTTCGGCATCAGAGGCGCCGTATCGCCGCGACGATCCGCCGCCACTCGTTTCAGGCGGCAAATCGCGACCGGCTTTTCTTCCAGGCGGCCCCGACGGCAGGCGGGTTCACAGGGGCGATCGCAGGTACGGCCGAGGATCGCCGGAAACACATTCGACTGCCGGTTGAGCATGTAGGCATCGGTATACCTGCCCTGGGCGATCAGTCTTATGTACTCCGGCACGTTGGTATGCGCGGGACATGCCCACTGGCAATCAACGACCTTGTGGAAGTAGTTGGGATTGCTGACATCAGACGGGGACATTCACTCTTACCTGGAGTCGCTTTGGTTACGGCATATTCTATCCGATTTTCAGGGGAGAAATGGAAGCGATACTTCCGGCGCGCCGAACACGAGGGATATGATCTTGTCTGACAGGAGTTCGGGCTTAGGTTCATGACGGGCACGGTCGGAGTTCCACGCGAGACTTTTCCCGGCGAGCGCCGGGTGGCTCTTACGCCTCGAGCCTGCGACGCTTTGAATAAAGCGAAGCTCGGGGCGATTGTCGAATATTCGGCGGGCCTGGAGGCAGGATTCCCGGACGACGAATATGCGCGGCGCGGCGTACGGCTCGGAACACGAGCCGAGGTCTTCGCCGAAGCGGACATTATCGTCCAGGCGCGCGCCGCGGGGGCGAATCCGGAGCGCGGGCTCGCCGACATTCCTCTCCTGCGGCCCGGGCAGATCCTGATCGGGTTCGGAGATCCGCTGACCTCTCCGCGGGAATGCCTGGACCTGGCCGAGGCGGGCGTTTCGTTCTTCGCCATGGAACTGGTCCCGCGAATCACCCGGGCGCAGGGCATGGATGCCTTGTCTTCGATGGCCAGCATCGCGGGATACGAAGCGGTTCTTCTGGGCGCAACGGCCCTGCCGAAAATGTTCCCCATGATGATGACGGCCGCGGGGACCATCACGCCGGCGAAAGTCCTGGTGCTTGGCGCGGGAGTGGCGGGTTTGCAGGCGATTGCGACGGCGCGCCGCCTGGGCGCCGTGGTTTCCGCGTATGACCTGCGAGCCGCCGTGAAGGAACAAATCGAGAGCCTGGGCGCGAAGTTCGTCGTGCTGGATATCGAGACCGGAGGCGCGGAAGACAAGGGCGGCTACGCAAAGGCGATGGACGAAGCCTTCTATAAACGCCAGCGCGAGTTGCTGACCGAGGTTCTGAAAGAACAGGACGTCGTCATCACGACCGCCGCCGTTCCCGGCCGCAAGGCTCCCATTCTGATTACCGCGGAGATGGCCGAGGCGATGGCTCCGGGATCCGTGATCGTGGACATCGCGGCGGAACGCGGCGGCAACTGCGAACTGACCCGCCTCGATGAAACGATCGTGCACCGTGGCGTCACGATCCTCGGTCCGGGCAATCTGCCTTCGCGCGCGCCTTATCACGCCAGCCAGATGTACGCGACGAACGTGGTCAACCTGATCAAACTTCTTCTGAAGGACGGCGCGGTGCAGATCAATCCCGACGACGAGATCATTCGCGAAACTCTGGTTACTCACCAGGGAAAAGTCGTTCACCCGCGGGTCGGCGGAATGGTCCAGCAGGAGGTGACACGTTCATGAACTACGAATTCGGACTTTATGTCTTCATGCTCGCGGCATTTCTTGGTTTTGAGCTGATCCGCCGCGTATCGCCCCTGCTGCACACTCCGCTGATGTCTCTCACGAATGCGATCGCATCGATCTCCGTAGTGGGGGCGATCCTGATCAGCGGGGAGAAAGACGCGAGCACACTGTCGCGCGTTCTGGGCTTTATTGCGGTCGTGTCGGCGACGACGAACCTGGTGAGTGGCTATCTGATCACGGATCGCATGCTCAAGATGTTCCGCAAGCGGGAGCCCAACAAAAAATGAACCTGTTTCAGGTGCTGTACCTGATTGCGGCAGCGCTGTTCATCCTGGCATTGAAATGGATGAGCGCGCCCGCGACGGCGCGGCGGGGCGTCATTTCCGGCGAAGTCGGCATGCTGCTGGCGGTGGTCGGCACGCTGCTGCGGCACGAAATCGTCAACTACGAGTGGATTGTGATCGCGCTGCTGGTGGGCGCGGCGATCGGCGTCCCGCTGGCGATTCTGATGCCAATGACGGCGGTGCCGCAGCGAACCGCGATTTCCCAGGCATGCGGCGCGTTCGCTTCCGCGCTGATCGGAACCGCCGAATACTACCGGCTGTATCCCCACGGATTCACGATGGCGGCGCTGTCCATCGAAATTCTGCTGGGATTTCTGACGACGACCGCCAGCCTGATGGCGTTCGGCAAACTGCACGAGATCCTGCCGTCGAGGCCAATCACGTACCGAGGGCAGAATGTCGTGAACCTCGGGTTGTTCGGCGTCGCGGCCATGATCGGGGCATCGCTCGTGGTTCATCCGGAAAACAGCTGGCTGTTTCCGATTTTTATCGGCCTTGCGCTGACGTTCGGCGTTCTGCTGATTATTCCGATCGGCGGCGCCGACATGCCTACGGTCATCGCGCTGCTGAACTCGTATGCGGGTTTGTCAGCGTGCGCGATGGGGTTTGCGCTCGACAACAAGCTGCTGATTATTTCCGGGGCGCTCGATGGTTCTTCCGGCTTCATTCTGTCGATCATCATGTGCCGCGCCATGAACCGGTCTTTCACGAATGTCCTCTTCGGCGCGTTCGGACAGTTGCAGACCTCGGCGGCCATATCCGAAGCAAAGCCCGTGCGTTCGGCGAGCCCGGAGGAAGCCGCTTCGATTCTGGAGGATGCGCGCAGCGTCGTTGTCATTCCGGGATACGGAATGGCGGTTGCCCAGGCCCAGCACAAGATTCGCGAGTTGTACGACGCGCTCACGCGCAAAGGCGTGGAAGTCCGTTTCGCCATCCACCCCGTCGCAGGGCGCATGCCGGGACATATGAACGTCCTGCTGGCCGAAGCGGACGTGCCCTACGACCGGCTGATCGAGATGGAAGACATCAATCCCGAACTCGGCATGACGGATGTGGCGCTGATCGTTGGAGCGAACGACATTGTGAACCCGGCGGCGAAAAACGATCCGGGAAGCCCGATCGCCGGAATGCCGATCCTCGATGCCTATAAAGCTCGCACCGTCATGATCATCAAGCGCGGCATGAGCGCGGGCTTCGCCGGGATCGACAACGAACTGTATTACATGCCGAATACGCTGATGCTGTTCGGCGACGCCAAATCGTTCGTCACCAGTCTGGTGAAAGAAATCGGCGCGCCGGTGGGCGCATAGCTGACGGAATTTTTTATCAGGCGCGGGGCCGAAATCCCGATTCCCGGACAAGGCGGATGTGTGCGAACCGCTACCCGTGTCAAAATAGGGAGTTTCGGGTTTCATCCCAAAGGATACAAGTTTTGTGAAGAAGACGCTCTTTCTCAGCCCGCCGTCTTTCGACGGATTCGACGGCGGCGCAGGCGCGCGCTATCAGGCGAAGCGTGAAATCACGTCGTACTGGTTTCCCACGTGGCTCGCCCAACCGGCCGCGCTGGTAACGGGCAGCAAGCTGATGGACGCCCCTCCGCACCATCAGACCATGCAGGACGTGCTCGCGATCGCAAACGACTACGAACTGTTCGTCCTGCACACCAGCACGCCATCTTTGAATAATGACGTGCAGTGCGCGGAAGCCATCAAAGCGAAGAACCCGCATGCGCGCGTCGGCCTGATCGGCGCCCACGTGGCAGTACTGCCGGGTCAGACCCTGAAACAGGCGCCGGCGATCGATTTCGTCTGCCGGAATGAGTTCGATTACACCTGCCTCGATGTGGCCCAGGGCAAGCCGTGGGGCGAGATCAAAGGCCTGAGCTGGCGCGATGCCGACGGACGCATTCATCACAATCCCGAACGCGAACTGATTCACGACTGGGACGCCATGCCCAGTGTGCTGCCGATCTATCACCGCGACCTGAAGATCGAGAACTATTTCATCGGATACCTGCAGCACCCCTACGTTTCCTTCTATACGGGCCGCGGATGTCCCGCGAAATGCAGTTTCTGCCTCTGGCCACAGACCATCGGCGGACACGCTTACCGCACGAAGTCGCCCGCTGCCGTGATTCGCGAAATGGAAGTGGGCAAGGAGCTTTTCGGGAAACAGGTCCGCGAGTGGATGTTCGACGACGACACATTCACGATCGACAAGGAACGCGCCATCGAAATCGCGAAGGGCATGAAGAAGCTGAAGCTCACGTGGTCCTGCAATGCGCGGGCGCACCTGGACTATGAAACTTTGCGA
>DASZUZ010000434.1:0-5614 GCA_035547415.1 Bryobacteraceae bacterium
TGGCCGGTCCCGCGGCGCTGGCGGGACAGCAGAAGCCGGACGAAGAAGAGGTTTACGAGATCAAGGATGGCATTACGCCGCCGCGCGTGGCGCATCAGGTCGCTCCGGAGCATCCGACGGCGGGGTTCAAGATTTCCGGCACAGTGCTGATCGGGCTGGTGGTGAGTTCGCACGGCGATCCGAAGAATGTTCACGTGGTGCGGTCGCTCGACAAAGAGGTGGACCAGAGCGCGGTGGACGCGGTGAAGCAGTGGAGGTTCGAACCGGCGACGAAGGACGGGAAGCCGGTCGCGGTGCGGGTCAGCGTGGAGATCCGGTTCCACGATATGTGACGGCGCGGCGGATACACTGGAGAGACTCGCCGCCATGATGCGTCTCCTTGCGGTTTTCCTTCTTCTTGCGGCGCCGGCGTGGGCGGGCAAGTCCGCGAAAGCATCCGGCGAACTGAAGCCGGGGCTGTACGCCGTATTCGATACGTCAGAAGGCAGAATTACCGCGGAGTTGTTCGAGAAATACACGCCGATCGCGGTGAAGAACTTCGTCGGGCTGGCGCAGGGGACGAAGCCGTGGCGCGATCCGAAAACGCATGCCTGGGTGCGGCGTCCGATGTACAACGGCATCACTTTTCACCGGATTATTCGCGAGGAGATGATTCAGTCGGGCGATCCCACGGGCACGGGAGCGCACGACTGCGGGTTTACGATTCCCGACGAGTTTCTGCCGGGGCTGCCGTTCGACCGGCCGGGGCGGCTGGCCGTGGCGAATACGGGGAGACCGAATTCGGGGGCGTGCCAGTTCTTCATCACCGATGGCGCGGTGATGCGGTGGAACAACACCTATACGGTGTTCGGGCAGGTGGTGGAAGGCACTGAGGTGGTGCATGCGATCAACCGCAAGCCACTGATGGGGGACCGTCCCGAAAAGCCCGTGATTCTTCGGAGCGTCACCATCCTGCGAATCTCCAGGCAGTAGCGCATTGCTTCAGGCGCGCTCGACGACGAAATAAGGCGCGTGCGAGAAATCTTTGGGCAGGCCGGGATAAAGGCTGCCTGCCGACTCGAAATAGTACTGGATCGGGTATTCCGTGGCGGTGTAGCTGGCCGGAATGGTCGCGGTCGCGTCCATTGGCGCGCTCTGCCATGTTTCGGACTGATTGACGTGGCGATAGCGAAGCGTCACGGCGGACGGGGCGGTTGCTTTGATGACGAGCGGCTGGCCGGGCCGGAAATGCGTGACGGGCGTGTGCTGCACGGTCGCCGCTGGACGACTGACTGTTGCGAGGGCCATGCGGATCGCCTGCGGGTCAGGAGATCCGGCGGTTCCCGGCTTTGCGGCTTCCATGGCGGCGATATCGGCGTCGATGGCGGCGAGGCGATCGCGCCAGGATCCGCGCAGGTATGGCGCGTAGCCGAACGAGAGGTCATCTCGATAGACGCCGCTGGCGCGTTCCATGATGCCTTGCCATGCGTCGCGCGCGGCCCTGTACTGCCTCAAGGCAGCTGCGTGCGCCGCCGGATCGCCGGTTCGGGAGCAGATGGCGAAGAGAACGCCGGCGCGGAACTTCGCCGCGAAGAAGCGGCCGATGTTGTTCTGGATGGCCGTGTCGATCACGAGACGGCGCGCGGCGGGGCCGGTGGCCTTGATGAGCGCGAGCTGGCGGTCGGATTCGGCGGCGAGTTCTTCGAGCCAGGAGGCGACATGGATCGGCGAATATTTTGCGCTCGACCGGGAGGACAGAAGATCCTGCGCGTGCTCGTCGATGCCGGCGAAGAGGGCGGGATCGAGCGGACTCACGGTACCGAAGCGTTTGGGCGACGGGGTGTCGGAATAAGGGGATTTGGCGTTGTCGATGACGATGGACTGGTTGGTGTAGATCTCCGGCCAGTAGATGGCGTTGGCCGCGGAGGGCATGTGAGCCGTGGTGATCAGCGGGAGGATGCGGCTGGAGGCGGCGAGCGCCTTTTCGCCGGCGGGATCGGGCATTTCGCGGCGCCAGACTTCGGGGTCGGTAGCGGGGTTGTAAAGTAGCCGGCCCCAGACGCGGTACGTGTACGCGTACTTCTCCCAGTCGTGTTTGGGGACCAGGGCGGAGTCAGCATATCCCGTGCGGCCGCCGGGGAGTCCGGAGCCTTTGCGTCCTTTGAAGGAAAGCGGTTCGCAGAGTTCGACTCCATCGCTGCCGCAGAAGCTCGAAGCGCGGGAGTAAGCGGCGGCCATGACGGGGTCCCCCCATAAAAGCAGCCGCTGCGTGCCAGGCCACATGCGGTAAAGAACCTTGTACTTGCGGTCGGATTTGAGCAGGTCGCCATAACCGTAGCGCAGGAAGCTGCGGGAGCCGGAACTGAGCGCGAAGAAGTCGCCTTTGGGCCGGGGTTTCGGCATTTCGAGCTGGCGGATCGAAGCCTGGTGATAGGGCAGACCCATGTGTTCGGCCCAGTATTTCGGCGAGACGGTGACCGGCATGCCGGTGGCCTGGGTGAGTTCGATCATCGTCCAGTCGAGGCCTTTGGCGTGGAGGTCGAGTTCGATGGGGCGTCTGGTTGCGGTGACGCCTTCGAAGACGGTCTTCCAGAAGGGATAGCTCTCTTCCGGCACGCCGCTTTCGCCGTGGGTGCGGAGCGTCAGTCCACCGATAGAGGGGCAGGCTTCGAGGACGGCGCGCAAAGCGTCGCGGCAATATTGCGCGTGGTTTTGGGGATTCAGGCCGGTGATTTTGCGGTCGGCATTGGGAGAGTCGTCGAAGTTGTATGCGTGGGTCCAGATGCCCACCTGGAAGTGCATGCCGCGCATCACGGTTTCTTCCCCGATGAAGCGAAGCATGTCGAGGTTGCGCTGGCGCTCGGAGTCGGAGACGCCGGGGACCTGGACATCGTAGCCGGGGACTTTGACGAGGAAGGGATAGGGGAAGTGGAAGTAGGAATCGCGGACTTCGCGGGTGAAGTCGTAACCAATGCCGAAGGTGAGGCTGAAGCGGTTGAAGCGATTCGTGGCGAGCATGGTGAGGTATTCGCGCCAGCCGTCGCGATCGTAAAACCACGGTTTGTCTTCGACTTCGCTGACGAAAGGCCGGATGATGCTGCGGATGCGATTGGCGGGTTGTTCTTCGAGGGGATGGGCGCGTTCGATGGACCCGGTGTGGCGGACCTGGTCGGCGAGTTCGAGGATTGCGTACGTCAGGCCGCGGGAGTCGTGCCCGCTGACGGCGATGGCGGGACGAGTGTTATTGATGACGGTGGGAGCGATGGCGTGCCCTTCCGGCGCGCGCGGCGGTCTGGCGTAAAGGAGAACGGGACCGGCGACGACGACGCAGAGTTCGGTGGGTTTCGAATCGTTGAGGTTTGAGGCGAGCCGGTTGGGGATGGAGCGCGCATCGAGCTGGCGGCGGAGTTCCTGAATGGCCCACTTCACTTCGGGGGCGGAGGGTTCGGAACCGGAGGAATCGATGGCGATGACGACGGGGAGGGCAGGAGCCGCGTGGGCCGCGCCTGCTATTCCGAGGGCGGCGGTCTTCAGGAAATTTCTGCGATCCATAGATTTGACGCCTGTTCGCTGTCCATCATATGGCAGTACCGGACCGGGGCTGGCGCAAATCTTTTTGCGTGGCAGAAAACGGTGTGTTATCAATGAGGAAAAGGCTGGAAGCATCCCTGCTGTCTTCTGTAAGGCCACGCTTTTCCGGGTTTTAAGGAAACGGTTTCGCAAGCCCGCGTTTGACAGTTGCTTCCCCCCGCCCAGAAAGGAAATTCCGTGGAGTCCGCCAACCGGAAACTGATCCGCCCTTCATTCAACGACATCAAAGAAAAGATGGACTCTCCCCGCAAGACAGCGGCGGGAGCCCCGCAGAAACGTCCGGTACCTCCGGATCAGACGAACGCGGAGAATTTCTATTACGTCAAGCAGATGACGACGAAGACTCCGATGGTGATCACGCTCAAGGATGGCGAGGTATTGAAGGGCGTCATCGAGTGGTATGACCGGTCGTGCCTGAAGGTGAATCGGGACGGGGCTCCGAATCTGCTGCTGTACAAGAGCAATATCAAGTACATGTTCAAGGACGAGGAAGCGTAGGTGGTTTGCGCTGGGCAGAAGCCCGGCGGCGGGGCCGAAGCCCCGATCCCACATGCGTCTGGCTTAAGCCTTGATGCAAACGGCAGTGATGAATTTGCCATCCTGACTTGGTATTTCGGCCGCGATGCGCAGGCCGGCGTGTCCGGTCAGCAGCCAGCGGAACGCCTCGCGCGTGAAAAGATAGCGGAAATTCAGCAGTATTCGTTCCCCTCGCGCCATACTGACCTCCCGTCCCGCAACCCACATCCTCAGATCGCGCGACGCCTGAAAACGGCGCGCGAGCATGAACAGACCTTCCAGTCGTTCGTCGGGCTTTTCCGCGAACTCGAGAATGCCATCGTCCATGCTGGCTCCGATCGCGGCCAGCGGGGCGAATACGAAGCGCTTCTCTTCATCCGACGGCTCGGGCGCGGTCTCTGTGTGGAGTTGCGCGTCGACGATCAGAATGTCGCCTTTGTGAACGCAGTCCGTCACATGTCGGATCTGGTCGAGCGGGTCGAATCCGCCGAGCGTGTTGCCTGCCATCAGGAAGAGACGCGGCGCCTCGCTGACGTCCGCCGCGAGCACGAGGTGCATGGGACTCGAAATGTCCGCTTTGATGCCGAGGGCTTCGGCGTCGTCATCCTCGGCGCCGGCGCAGGCGATTTCGAGCAGCGTCTGGCTCGCGTCAACGGGATAGTATTGGGTCTGCCGTCCGGCGGCCTTGAGAGCCTGGAGCAATAGCCGGTCTTTCGCGCCGTCTCCGGCTCCGAAACTGATGACCGGAACGCGATTGCCGAAGGGCTTCGTCAGGTCGGGTGCCTTCTCCGCCAATATCTTCCAGGTTCCGTACAACTGATCTTCCGAACGCGCGCCCAGAGCCTGCCATGCCTTGACCGAGGCGGGCATCCAGTAGAAGAACTTTTCGGGCAGATCGCGAGCCTCAATGGACTCAGCGAACTCGTCGGCAATCTCCGCTTCGGTGAGCAGAACCTCAATATTCATTCATCACCAGCTTACTCCGCGCCTCATGAGGCGGAAAAGCACAGAACAGGAAGGCCCTTTCGAACTAGAATCAAGCTACGACATGGTGTGTACGGCGGTCAGGGGCTCGATTCTCGTATGGATGCTCGCGCTTGCAGCTTCCATCGCGCAGGCCGCAGTGACCATCAGCGGCAAGGTCGTCGACGAAAACGGAGCGCCGGTACAAGGCGCTCGCGTGGTCGTTCTGCCACAGGGAACGGACAAGCCTCCGGCGACAGCGGGTGTGACATCCGATGCCGCGGGTCTGTTTCGTGTCGATGTTGCGGCGCCGGGAGTTTATCAGGTTCAGGCCGAGCATGACGGCTTTTTCCTCTTCTCCAACCCGGGTCTGAATCTGGATCCCGACTCGCCACTCGAGATCCACATCAACCATCTGAAAGAACTGGCGGAGTCGGTGGATGTGCGTTACTCGCCGCCGGTTATCGATCCGGCGCAGACGTCCGACACGAAGCAGCTGCACAGTCCCGACATTCTGAACGTTCCGTATCCGGCTTCGCAGGACTATCGGAGCGCACTTCCGCTC
>DASZUZ010000435.1:0-8327 GCA_035547415.1 Bryobacteraceae bacterium
CATACGGGTTCACGAATGTAACCGCCAGGCAGGCGAAGAACGTGATTACCCACGGCCGGATCGCCCGGAGACTGGTCCGTTCGAAGGGTCCCGGGCCGACTGCCGCATTCATCAGATCGGAAGCGATATAGCAGCCCAGCACCAGGAAGATGACAAAAAAGCCGCCGTGCACATTAGTCCAGAGCAGCGTCAGCGGCACGAGCCAGGCGAGCAACCGCGTACGGCCCTCTCGCGCTCTCTCGGTGAGATGCAGCGTGACCACCAGAAACAGCTGCGTGAAAAGATGGGGCCGGGCAAGCCAGTGAATCGCACAGCCCCCCGTCGCCAATAGGGTCACGGCTATGGCGACCAAACCGTTGCCGCACTTGCGCCGGACAAGCCGGAACAGAAGCGCGGTCGTCAGGCAAATAACCATCACGCTCGCGGCGACCACCGCGGCCATTCCCCAGCGCTGGTGCAGCATCGCGAACGCGACGTCCCAGAGCCATTCCCAGGCGAACCACGGCGCGCCCGGCCTGCTGAACGAAAAGAGATCCGTGCGCGGAACCTGATGATGGGCGAGAATCCATTCGCCCGTCCGCACGTGCCAGCCGGTATCGCCGTCGCCAAGAAGAGTTCGGGCGCCGTTGAGTTTCGCGAAGATAAAGAACAGCGGCATCAGGAAGGCCACGTCAGTCAGAGACGGGAGCACGCGGGCCACGGCCGGGGTCGCCGCGGCGTCGGTCATATCCGCAGCGGCAACTGTTCTTATGTCGACGATGGCGCCTGGCAGCAGCATGGTCACATCAATCTGTTCGTCGCCAGCGGCATCGCTGCGAATTCTTCGGGCCGGATACGAACGATCCGGGAAGTCTCAACCGATTCCGAATCCGCCGATACCGCCGAACCCACGAACCGGATGCTTTCGATGCGGAGCGCCACCGAGCAGGCAAGTTTCGCCTGGCAGTCGGAGCCCGGCGCGTTGTCGATGCGGACCACCGTGCTGTTACAACGCATGAGCCGGGGACCGAATTGCGGGTTATCCGGGAGTTCGATGTCCACGATCAGACTTGCCCCGATCGCCGGCGGCGCCGCCGTTTCAATCCAGCGCATCAGGATTCCGTCGCGGCTCACGTTTTCCGTCAGAGCGGTCGCCAGTCGCCGGTATCCGGCTGAATCAGCGGTTTCCGCAGCGGTCCGCACCCGGCAGGGCAGCTGAAGATCGAGGCGCTCTTTGTTTCGGCGATCCATTTCCGTCGTTAAAACCAAATTTATGGGTTCTGACCGGATGGAACAATACCGAAAATGGGTTGTATCCGAATACTATCTAAGGTTACGCGGCGAATGATAACGACAGTACTGGTACTCTAGTAAAGACTCAGTGCGATCTTTAACAGAATCAGAACTTTCTCCCGTTTCATGACCCGAAGTTCGGCCGCTGCGAAAGGATAGTACTGGTCTCGCCCCCTAACGAACGTTAGGGAAAATATGGTGGATTTTTAACAATTTTTTGGATATCCACCTGTAAAAAGTATTAGAAAAGTTATCTTCATAATGGTAAGCTCCTTCACATGGCGAGTGTTCTATTGTGCACGGATGAACCGATCCTCGCAGAAGGCCTGACTCGGATCCTTTCCGCGACCGACGGTCTTACGATGGCTTCCTGGTGCCCGAATCTGGAGGAACTGCGTGAACAGATAGAGAAGCACCAACCGGATTTGCTTCTGGTGGATCTGACAGCCGAGGTCACGTTCTCCGTGCTCAGCGGACTGCATCAGATCGCTCGTCACGCGCGGATTGTCCTCTGGGTCCACTCGGTTTCCACCGAACTGGCTCTGCAGTCGATGAGCCTGGGAGTTCGCGGAATCCTCCGGAAAACCCTGGCCACGGAGACACTGGTCCGCTGCCTGCAGCGAGTCCACGAAGGTGAACTCTGGTTCGAGAAGGCGTTGACCGACAGCATTATGACGGCGCGGCGTTACACGCTGACGCGCCGCGAAGGCCAGCTGGTCACGCTGCTTTCTCAGGGACTGAAGAATAAGGAGATCGCAACCGCGCTGCACATCTCCGAAGGAACCGTAAAAGTCTACCTGTCGCGGCTCTTCCAGAAACTGGGCGTGAAAGATCGCTTTGAACTCGCCTTGTTCGGCCTGAAAAATCTGGCCCCCGGAAGTTCTCTGGAAACCGGATCGGAGAATTCATCGCGTAGAGCTATGACGCCGGTTGCGCAACCGCCCCGATCTTTTTTCGTGGAGCGCGTTCCACCGCGGCCGCAACCGAACGACCGGCGGCTGGTCAGCCCGTTTAAATAGGAAGCGGAGTGCGCACTGCCGCTGACTGCGGCTTCTCCTGTTGCCGATCCGTGCGGACTGGCTGACAATAAAAATAGATTTTCGCGTCGTAACCGCAGGCGGAAACAGGAAATGGAACGTAGCCACTCCCGAATTCCGGGATTGCGCGTAATTTTTTGTTTCCCCACGGCGCGGGTCTGACGCGGTTGAAGGACACGCATGGAGACCACCACTCTCAGAACGGCCGTCCTGGCGGACGAGCACGCCATTGTCAGACAAGGAATCGCCGCCGGACTCAGGGAGAAACCGGGAATCTCCATCGTGGGCCAGTGTGGCGACGGTGAACAGGCTTTGACCCTGATCCTGTCGCTTCGCCCGGATCTCGCCGTTGTCGACCTCAACCTGCCCGGCATCAATGGCCTGGAGGTGATACGGCGCGTCCGGCGCGCGAGATCGGTCACCCGGCTCATCGTGCTTGCGGTCAGCCGCGACGAAGAGACAATCCGGGAACTGTTCCGCAGCGGCGCCGATGGCTACGTGTTAAAAGACGGGCCTTCCCGCCATCTTTTCGAAGCGATCCATTGCATCCAGACCGGCGGGCAATATCTCACTCCGCTGCTCCGCCGCGAGGCCCTTGCCGATACGGGCGAGAAGCAGGATCCGCTCGCATCGCTGAGCAAACGCGAATACGAAGTATTTTCATTTCTGGTGGACGGAATGCGTCCCAAAGATATCGCGAAAATACTGGATATAAGCCCGAAAACAGTCGACACTTATCGCGCGAATATTATGCGCAAACTGGAAGTGGACGGCATTGCCGGACTCGTCCGGTTCGCGATTCAGCGCAACCTGAACGCCTCCCCGGCGACGTGCTGAAGTCGCGGTGGCGCGGAACTCAGCGCTTGTTCGCGCCGCCGGTCAGCAGTTCGTACTTCTCCACGGATTCGATCAATGCATCCAGAGCCGAGCGGCGCGCGTGCAGGTAATCGAGTTCAGCCAGATAGCCCGACGCGTACCCGGAGCGGGAATGGCCATTGCGGTCTCCATGGGAGCCCACAACGGAGCGATAGTACTCTTCCAGCCTGGCGATCACCTCCGCCTGAGCTGTCTGACGCATCCGCAGAGCAGCAATTCCGACGCGGATGTCCGTTCGTGGCCGATAGGCCAGATGCATCATGTCCGATTCAGCGATCAGCATGGTCCCGAGGTTTCTAAGATATACCTAAGCAATAATACCTGGCAAGAGGAACTTTAACGTTTTTTGCGGACGTACGGATCCGTCCGGTGCGGACTAGTGACGATCTTTGCTTGCCGCGTGATAGTGTTTGCTGAACCCGTTGCGGCTGTTCCGGACCGTAAACGATCCGTCACGCGCCACGGAGATACCGATCCATCGGAAGGCGTCCGGTCCGTCGGGATTGGCGATGAAGTCCGCCGGCGGATTCGCGCCTTTGCCTGCATTCAGAGAATAATGCAGGTGCCAGATGTCCGGCAGTCCGGGTGCCCCGCGCAGCACCGGCCAGGTCCCTGCATCCGCGCCTTTCCTTGCGCCGTTCGCCTGGATCGTCACCGGAGCTTGTAGCGCTCCCGTGAGTTCCGGCGCGATTCCCTTGAACTGCCCATGCACGTTGACGTTATACACATCGACGGTTCCGATCAGATTGTTCGGGCAGACCAGATCATGGCTATTGTGCGCTTCGAGATCGGCCAGATCGAGAAAACGAAATTTTCCCCACGAGATCAGGAGCCCGATGGATTGGTCGTCCTCGATGTCGCTCTCGAGCGCGTCCGCCTGCCGGTAGTCCCGGCAGAGCGGATTCGGGGCGCCTGCGCCCGGCAGCGGCTGTGTGATCCGCCCGCCGCCTGCTGACAGCACCCGGACGTCGATGCCTTTCACGGGAATGGTGTCGCCCGCCCTGACCGTCGTATGACCGATCTTCTCCCGAATGGCGGCATACGGCGCGAACCGCTGCCGGGCGGCGTCGGCGTTCGCCCTGGTTGCCTGTATCTCCCCATGATCGAAGATGTGGCCGATCGGGACCCTCGCCGCCAGTTGCGGGACGTCGCCGATATGGTCGATATCGAAGTGGGAGATGACCAGGAAATCGATCCGTTTCAGACCCGACGCGTGCACCGCCTCAACGATCCGTTCGGTGGAAGCGGGGCCGTTGTTCCACTTTGGCCATCCCGCATCGAAGAGCATCGACTGCCCCGAAGGGGAGACCACCAGCACGGACTTCCCCCCTTCCACGTCAATCACGCGAATTTCCAGTGTCCGCGCGGCCGGAAGAGCCGTGGACAGGAAAGCCAGCAGGAACGCGAGTCTGAACATGCTAACGAGCCGAAAACGCGAGAAGGACATTTCCGGCCATCCCCTGGCCGCCGTAGCCGGAGTTGACGTAGACCATCCCGTTCGCGATGGTTGGACCCGTCGAACTGAAGGAGCCGCCGTTTGCCTTGATGCCATCCGTCGTGGGAAAGCTCTGCGTCGCATCGAAATCCCAGATGATTTTGCCCGAAGCCATGTCGTATCCGCGCAGGTGGCCGTCCATCGCGCCGGCAAAGACGACGCCTTCGATCAGGCTCGGCGGAGCGAGCTGGGCCGCCGTGCAGCCGGGCCTGGCCAGACACGCGGGTTTCGGCGGAGGCGTCTTCCACAACACCTTGCCCGTCGCCCCGTCGAGGGCGAACATCCCCCCGCCGGATTCGGGTTTCCGGCGGTCCATATCCGAGAGCGGAACGTACGCGACGCCCTTGTGGCCGGCGATGCCCCAGAGCACTCCACCCAGCGTGCTGCCCTGCCCGATCCGCGTCTGCCAGACAATCTTCCCGTTCTGATCCGGATCGAAAGCGTGTACCACGCCCGTCTTCTGGCCGGCGACCAGAAGCTGTCTGCCGCGCCCGACGTCGAGCAGCACGGCCGACGAACCGAAATCTTCGTCGGGTCCATGATTCACCGGGCAATTACCGCCGCCGCCGCGAGGTCCGCAATCCCAATTGAACATATCCGGCGTCGCCTGCTGCGACCAGCGAATCTTTCCGGTCTTCAGGTCAATGGCGACCAGCGCATCCGCTGTCTTGATATCCGGGTCGGAATAACCGTTGCCGGTCGTCACGTAAATCAGGTTGCGCTTCAGATCGATGGTCGGCGACGACCAGATGGTGGCGCCGGAGGGTCCATAAAACTGAACCCCCGTTTTGCTGACCGTCGTCGGCTGCGGCTCGGGCGAGGTATAGGCGCGCCAGATCTCGGTTCCGGTCTTCGCGTCCAGCGCGACGAGGTTTCCGCGGAATTTGCAGCACGGATAAATCGGGTTGGCGCCCGCGTTTTCCTCCTGCGAGGCGATGGGAACATACAGCCGCCCGTTGTGGAGCTTGGGTGTGCCGGTGATGCGCGCAAACGGCTGGCTGTCCACTTTCTTCTGCCAGATCAGTTTTCCGGTGTCCGCGTCGAGCGCATACAGATTGGCATCGAGATCGCCCACATAGGCGCGCTTGTCCGGACCGACCACGACTCCCGACCGCACCAGAGCTTTCGCCCGGTACCGCCAGTAAAGGCAACCCGAATGCGCGTCAATCGCGTAGATCGTGCCATCGTTACTGCCGGTATAAACGCGTCCTCCCACCACGTTGGGCTGCCCGTAAGCAGTCCGCCCGTTGGGATAGCCGAATGCCCACTTCACCTTGAGGGACGGCACGTCCGCGGCGGTGATTCCCGCCGCGGCGGCGGGCTGGAACCGCGTGTTCAGTTCGTCGACGCCCCAGCCGTTCCACGAGCCTCCCGATGCCGCGGGCTTCGCGCCTTCCGCGCAGAAGCCGCTCACTTCCGTCAGCACCTGAGGCCCGGCCGCCTTGCCGACAAAGCGGGCGACTGCAGTCTTCTCTTCCGTCGAAAGGTTCTGCGCCTCCACTTTCATCTCGCCCGTTTCGAGTGTTTTCAGGACGTCCTGCCAGGGGATCTGCGCCAAAGCCTCCGGCGTCGGCGCGTGACTCGTACTGGTCGACGAATGGCATTGCAGGCAGTGGGAGATAAAGACCTGAGAACCTTCCTGGGCGGAGCAAAGCAAGGCCGCAAAAAGGCCAAGAAAAGTGAAGCGCATCATTTCCTTCCATCTTCTTACAGCGGATCATTCGGGACCCGGCGCACCGGGATGTTACCGCTTCGTCCATTGGCGCGCCGTCCCGTAGGCACAAAAAAAGACGGACGCCGAAGCGTCCGTCGATCTGGTCAGGCTGGAGAGAGAAACTACTTCGCGTTCGGATTGGCGGCCTTCTTCGCCGCTTTTTCCTTCTGCGTCTGCAGAGCCTTCTCGACCCACGTATCGGCCTCTTTGATATCGGCCTGCGCCTGTTCCTTCGTATCCTGCAGATCGGCGCGATACCGGATGAGCAGGTTCATATAAGCCATGGCATTCTCATATTCCGGATCGACCGCGAGTGCCTTCTTCTCGTTCTCGATGCCTTCGGTGAGCGACTGCCAGTACTTTTCCTTCAGCGCGGCGCGTTCCTTCGGATCCTTGAGAGGAGCGGGATCCTCGGGCTTCATCTTCTCGTTCAGGCGCGCTTCGCGATCCGGCCCGATGAATTCCGTCCACGGAATCACGCCGAGGGTGTAGAACGCTTCCTTGTTCTTCGGATCCAGCTGAGTGACTTTCTTGTTCCATTCCATCGCATTCGGAAAGTCCTTCATCTGGTAGTAAAGATTCGCAATCGATTCCGTGGCCAGGAGGTTACTCGGATCCGACTTGAGAACCGTCTGAAACTCTTCCATCGCCGCCGTGGCGTACTTTTTGTTTTCCGCTGTCTCGGTTCCAGGAATATACTGCTGCACGTAAGCGGTCGCGAGATAAAGTCTCGCCACATCGAACGTGGGATCGAGCGCGATTGCGGTCTTGAAGTGATCGGCCGCCTCGGCGTATTGTCCGGCTTTAAACGCGTTGACCCCCTGGTTCAGATTGTCCCGAGCCTTGAGCTTGTTACAACCGGAACTCAGCAGGGCCGTCGCGGCGATGGCCCCGGTGATGGCAACGAGTCGAATATGGCGCAACGTGTTGCCACGCATTACTTACCTTCCTCCACCTTCGGAGTCATCAGACCGACTTTGTCGATACCGGCGCTGTGCGCGATGTCGATGGCGGTCGCAACCGTCTGAAACTCGAGATCCGGATCGCCCTTGACGAAAACGACCTTTTCCGCGCGGGACTTAAAAATATCGATCAGGCGGGACTCGAGTTTATCCCAGGTCGCGTCTTCCTGATTGATTTTCAGGCCCTTCTGCTTATCGATCTGAATCACGACCGTACGATCATCGGCCGGATTCGACTGCTGATTGGGCGGGGGCGGCTGCGGCGCAAGAGCGTCCAGTCCGTGCGGCGCCACCGGCGAGATCGCCATAAAGATGATGAGCAGGACGAGGAGAATATCAATCATGGGGGTCATGTTGATACTGGCCTGCGGACCACCTCCGGACCCGCCAACTGCCATTGCCATAAAAATTCGCTCCTTGAATTCTAGAGAGTAATATCTTTGCGCCGGAAACCAGAGCCGGCCGCCGCTCTATTAGGGTAACTTCTGCAACCTGCGACTATCGAGCACCTGCTCGGTCAGCAAGCCCACTTCATCCACGCTGCCCGCGCGGAGATTATCGACGACATCTTCGACCTTCTCGTATTTGGCGCGCGCATCCGCGTTGATGTAGACCAGCTTGCTCGGACGGTTCTGAAGGAGGTCCTTCACTTTCGGAGCCAGCTCGTTCGCATCCACCTTCTGGAGTCCGGGGCTCAGGAACACCTGACCGTCGCGCGTAATCGAGACAGTCACCGCATCTTCTTTATCCGCATCCGGCATGGTGATCGGGTTCCGGGTCAGCGCCTTTTCCACATTGACGGTCTTGGACAGCATCGGCGTGATGACCATGAAGATGATCAGCACGACGAGCATGACGTCGACCATGGGAGTGACGTTGATTTCCGATACCGGAGGCGGCGCCTTTTTCAGTTTCATGTGATTCTCCTCGTCAGGTTCCCCGCGGCGGCCGGAGAGAGTGGCCGCCGCGGC
>DASZUZ010000436.1:0-17175 GCA_035547415.1 Bryobacteraceae bacterium
GAAATTCCAGACTCCGCTCGCGCAACTGGCCGCCGGGCGTTACACGTGCCAGATCAATCTGATCGATGAAACAGGACGCAAGTTCGCGTTTGAACGATCGGATATCGTGGTCCTTCCCGCTGCAAAGGCCCCAGCGAAACCGGTTACGCCCACAGCCGAGTGAAAGCAGCGCCGGCAACGCGGACACGGTGTGTTCGTTTCGCGCGCGCATCCACGCCAACGCTATTCGTCCAATCCAAAAAATCTATTTCCGCCCATCGTTCTCCGAACGTAAACTGAGTCTTTCCACCATTCATATCGGGCACCCAGTCTGTGTCCCCTGCCAGCCATTAAGGAGAAGACTCATATGCGAATACCTCTCTGTGTTCTTGCGCTCGTAGTGTCTGCATGGGCAGCGGATGTTGACAGCCCGGCAGCCCCCGATGCCCAGGATCAGGCGCAGAATCAACCGGCGCCCACTCCCGCCGACGCGGCGAAACCAGCGGACGCTACGCCCCCCGCGCCCCCGCCGAAGTTCGGCGGATGGACATTCAGCGCAATGGCGGACGCTTACGTCACCCGAAACGGAAACAGTCCGTCGCTCGATTACAACCAGCTTCAGAATTTCGATATTCACAGCGGAGCGCCGCGCCTGAGCCTCGCCAAATTCACGGTGGACAAATCGGATAAGGTCGTCGGTCTTCACCTTGATGTCGGCGTGGGCGAGACCATGCGGCTGATCCATGCCAGCGATCCGGCTTCCCTCGACCACAAGGGCTTCCGTTACATCGAACAGATGTATGCGATCGTGAAGCCGAACCATACTCACGGCGCTGAATTCGACTTCGGACAATTCGTGACGTCCGCCGGCGCGGAAGTCATCGAGAGCAGTTCCAACTGGAACTATTCGCGCTCCCTGCTGTTCTCATGGGCAATTCCCTATTACCATTTCGGTTTCCGATCGAGCGTGCCGGTCACAAAGGAAATCACCGTTGGCTTTCAGCTCGTCAACGCGTGGAACACGCTCTGGGGCAACAACAACCTGGACAACATCGGCCTGACCTTCGCCTACACCAAACCGAAGTACACCTACAACCTCAACTACTACGAAGGGCCGAATCATCAGGGCACGACGGAAGGCAAGCGGAATCTGCTCGACAGCACGCTGCTGCTCACGCCCAACAGCAAGCTCACCGTGTATATCAACGGCGATTGGGGACGAGACAACCAGATCGGCGGCGGATACGCCCAGTGGTATGGTCTGGCAGGCGCGGCCAGATATCAGCTGACAAAAATCTTCGCGATCGCGGGACGCACCGAGTTCTTCGACGATCCCCGCGGCTTCTCAACCGGTACGGCCCAGGTCCTGAAAGAAGGCACGATCACGGGCGAGGCGAAGATTCACGACCACCTGGTGACACGTCTGGAATTCCGGCATGACGCATCGGATCACGCGTTCTTCGACAGAGGCTCCTCGCGACCGCTCGGCAAGACAGAGAACACGCTGACCCTCGGCATCGTTGCGCTGGTCGGCCCCCTGAAGTAAGTCTTCTCCCCCGGGCAGGTTTCCGTTTCAGCCGTTGAACCTGCCCTCCTTTCCCTCTGGTAACCTGAAGTTTTCCGTATGCCCAGCATCCATATCACCCTGCCGGACGGAAGTGTCCAGGAGGTTCCGGCGGGAACCAGCGCATTGGAAATTGCGCAGAAAATCAGCCCGCGTCTGGCTGACGCCGCGATTGTCGCAAAGATCAATGGCCAGCTGATCGATCTGAAGCGGCCCATTGAATTTGATGCGTCCGTGCAGATTCTGACCACGAAGGACGCCGAGGCGCTGGAGGTTTATCGCCATTCCACCGCACACCTTTGCGCGGCGGCTGTGCTGGAGCTCTTCCCCGAGACCAAACTGGGCGTCGGTCCTCCCGTTGAGAACGGCTTTTATTACGATTTCGATCGGTCCGAGCCGTTCACGCCGCAGGACCTCGAGAAGATCGAAACGAAAATGTGGGAGTTGCAGGCGAAGAACCTGACTTACGACCGCAAGCTCACGCCGAAGCCGGAAGGTCTCGCGAAGTATCGCGAGATGAATGAGCCGATGAAGGTGGAACTCATCGAGGAAAAGGCCGACGACGTATTTTCCGAATACACGCTCGGCCCGCACTTCATTGACTTCTGCCGCGGCCCGCACGTGCCCGACACGTCGAAAATCAAAGCTTTCAAACTGCTTTCGATCGCCGGCGCTTACTGGAAAGGCGACGAGAAAAATAAACAGCTGCAGCGGATCTACGGCACCGCGTGGTTCACGAAGAAGGATCTCGACGAGTACCTGCACAAGCTGGAGGAAGCGAAAAAGCGCGATCACCGGAAAATCGGGCAGGAGCTGGATCTTTTCAGCATTCAGGAACTTGCCGGGCCTGGCCTGATCTTCTTCCATCCAAAGGGCGGAATCATCCGCAAGCAACTCGAAGACTGGATGCGTGATGCGTATCTGCAGCGCGGCTATTCGCTGGTGTATACGCCTCACGTAATGCGCCGCGAACTATGGAAGACGTCGGGGCATGCCGGCTTTTATTCGGAGAACATGTTCACTCCGATGGAACTGGACGACGCGGAATACCAGTTGAAGCCGATGAACTGCCCGGGACATATCCTGATTTACCGGGACCGGCAGCACAGCTACCGGGATCTGCCGGTGCGCCTCGGCGAACTCGGCACGGTCTACCGCTACGAACGGTCCGGCACGATGCACGGATTGCTCCGCGTCCGCGGTTTCACGCAGGACGACGCGCACATCTTCTGCATGCCGGAGCAGATCGAAGACGAGATCGTGAACTGCCTCGATTTCGCGGCGGACACGCTGCGGACGTTCGGCTTTACCGACTACAAGGCGGAGATCTCGACGTGGGACGGCGGCGCCAGCGGGAAGTACGACGGCGAACCGGATCAATGGAACCTGGCGGAAGGCGCCCTGCGGAAGGCTTGCGACCGGCTCGGCATCAAAGCCACCGTGATTCCCGACGAAGCGGCATTCTACGGCCCCAAAATCGACGTCAAGCTTGTGGATGCCATCGGCCGGCTGTGGCAGCTTTCGACGGTGCAGTTCGATTTCACTCTGCCGCGCCGTTTCGAGCTGGAATATATCGCTGAAGACGGCAAGAAGCATCGTCCGCTGATGGTGCATCGCGCGCTGTTCGGGTCGGTGGAGCGGTTCTTCGGGATTCTGGTGGAGCACTATGCGGGCGCATTCCCCACCTGGCTGGCTCCCGTGCAAGCGGCGATTTTGCCGATTACGGACAAGCAGACGGCCTACGCGCACGAAGTCGCGGCGAAGCTGAAGTCGGCCGGCGTTCGGGTGTCTGTCGATGACCGCAGCGAAAAAGTGAACCTCAAGATTCGCGAGGCGCAACTCCAGAAGGTGCCGTATATGCTCGTCACCGGCGGCCGCGAGGCCGAAGCCGGTCAGGTAGCGGTGCGCCATCGCAAACGCGGCGATCTGGGACCGGTCAGCGTCGATGAGTTTCTGAAGACGATCACCGCCGAGATTACGGCGAAGTCGATCGAATAATCCTTCAGATATTACGGGCGGAGAGACCGGCGGGCAGACTGCGCCGCATTGACACCGGCCACGGCGAGGTGGATGCTTTGACGAAGGGTGTTCGCATGCGCTTTGCGTACAGCTTACTGATAGTTTCACTCCTCGTCCCGCCCGCCGCCGGCCAATCCGTCATCTCGGTTCGATCCGGGCTGATCAATTATTCCGATGGCGTGGTTTTCATTGACAACCAGCCAATCGCGAACAAGTTCGGCAAATACACGCACCTGAAAGAAGGGTCCGACCTTCTGACGCAGGATGGCCGGGCTGAGATCCTGCTGACCCCGAATGCCTACCTGCGGGTCGGCATGAACAGCGGAATTCGCATGGTGTCCAGCAATCTCGCGGACACGCAGCTGCAGATCCTGAGTGGTTCCGCGATCTTCGATTCGGGCAACGCGGATCAGGGCGGGCCCCCCGTTACGCTGATTACAAAGAGCGCGCGAATCCAGGTGGAAGTGCCGAGCCGGCTCCGTATCGACTCAGAACCGGAGCAGGTACGCGTCGAGAAAGGCAAGGCTCTGATTATTCGAGCCGGCGTCGAGACGAGAGTCGGGGCGGATCAGTTGCTGCCTCTGGCCGGCACGTCAGTGGTCCAGCGAATGACGGATAACGCCGACGACATGCTCGAGCTTTGGTCGCAGCAACGCAACCGGCTGATTTATCTGAATCTGGCAAGCGCTCAAAAGCTGAGCGATCCGGGCATCGACGACGGATCGCAGACCCTTCCCGCGGATCTGAGCGCATGGCTGGGATACGTTCCACCAGCGAGCGTGATGCCGCTCAGCGGTACTTATCTGAGCGCGATGCCCGCGTATGGCTACGGGTACGGAGGATACTACTCGCCGTATTCGCCATGGGGATTCTACGGTCCGCGATTTGGGTTGTCGTACGCGCTCGGATACGGATCCGATTTCGGTTTCGGGTATGGGTTCGGAGGCGGCTTCGGGTATGGGTTCGGGTCCAGACTCAGTTCCGGTCCACGAGTGCGGTTTACGCCGGTCTACCCGGGGACCTACGGCATCGGATTTCCAGGCGTCGCACCTTCGTCCGGTTTACAGCCGATCGCTCCAGTTCACGGCGGAATCGGGCCGATCCGCGGTGGGGTTCCCAGCATGGGGTCTCCGTTTGGGATCTCGCGGCCGGCGGTTCCAATGTCGCGCCCGGCAATAGCCGCGCCCCATGTGCCGGCGCACCGGTAAAGTCCTCGCGCCGGTCAGATCAACTTCACCGTCCCGCCAGTGCTCCGGATCGCGATCTGAACGTTACGGCTGCGGGGCGTAGTACCCGAGCCGCCATCGCGCTTTGATCTCCGGCAACCCGGGCGGCTGCTGAAGCTTCACGTCGACTTTGTGGTATTTCCCGTCGCGGATCTGATTGGCCGGCGAGTAGGCGAGCACGTACTCGTTATGCAGTTCGATCGCGATCTTTTCCGCGATTCCGGGAAGCTGATCGGAGTCCGACGCGCCGAAAGCGCGCCCGCCGGTCTGCTCCGAAATCTGCGAAAGCAACCGGGGACCCGACACTTCTTCTTTGCTCAGAGTGGGAAAAAAGATCGCTTCGAACACTCCCATCGCGTAAAGCTGCACATCGGCTTCTCTCACCAGGCTGCGAATTTCCTCCTGACTGTAACGGCTGTTGTTGTCACCTCCGTCGGAAATCACGATCAGCGCCTTGCGGGCGTTCCTTGCGTGCTTCATTTCCTCGAGCCCGAGATTCACTGCATCGAGCAGCGCCGTGAGACCACCCGGGTGAAAGGAACTCAGCGCCTGCTCGATCTCCTGCGTGCGATTCGTGAAGCGTTGCGCCACGCGCGCATGGTCACTGAACTCGATGAGAAACGCCTCGTCCTCCGCATTCAGAGTTTTAAGAAATTCCCGGACCGCGTCACGCGACATTGAGAGTTTCATGCCCATACTGCCGCTCGTGTCGACAAGAAGTCCGACGGAGAGCGGGGCATCCTCACCGGAGAAGTGAGTTACCTTTTGTTGAGTATTGTCCTCGAAGACATTAAAATCCTGCTGAGCGAGGCCCAGGACGAACCTGTTCATGGAATCCGTGACTGTTACGGGAACAACGACCAGAGTCGTATCCACTCGAATGTTGGCCGTCTGGGCCATCGCAAGCGGGACGAGAAGAAAAGAAATGGCGGGCCGCACACTGCGCACTCCCGATTCGACGACGAGTTTACCACTCCCGCCTAAAGTTTCGTTTGGCTTCAGCCGATCAAAAAGGCATGTCGAACGGATTTAATTCCCTTCTAAATCGCTTCCGGGACCTGCAGCGCGCTCTGACCAGAGCGCCGGTCGCGCCGGACAAACACCAATCGGTCTGGTATACGGGAATGCCCGTCGATCCCGCCGATTTCGGGCGTCAGTTGACTCGCCTGCAATCGTCGATCGAGCGGGCAAACGCGCCCGATATCGTGACGCAACCGGCGCAGAAATAGAAAAATACGGCCCTGGGTTTTGCCGGCCGAAGCGATCAGGCCGCTTCACGAGTTGCGGGCGGGGTCTTCTTCGTCACCCTGGCAGGCGCTTCGCGCACCGTCGTCCTGCGCGCCGCGATCGAGTCCTCGAACACCTTGAGCGCGTGCGCGACCGCCTGGTCCATGTTGTAGTACTTGTAATCCGCGAGACGTCCGGCGAGCAACACCGTGCCATTGAGTTTCTCGACCTCTTTGAGATAGCGATTGTATTGCAGGCGGTTCTCTTCGCGGGGAATCGGATAATACGGCTCCGTCTTGCCGGGAACGTGTTTTTGCGGATATTCGACGACGAGAGTTGAACCCGGCAACTTTTGGCCGGACAGGTACTTCTGTTCCGTGATGCGAGTGAAGTCGTAATCGTTCGGATAGTTCACCGTGCCGCATTCCTGCACGCGGTCGTCATCGACATTCACGAAGTCGAAGCGAAGGCTGCGGTAGGGCAGATGTCCATGAAGGTGGTCGAAGAAGTCATCAACAGGTCCCGTATAAACCATCCGTTTGAACTTCGCCAGACCATCCAGTTCCCGAAAATCGGTATTGAGAAGAATCCGAATGTTCCGGTGATCGAGCATTTTCTCGAACAGAGCGGAATACCCGAAGCGCGGCATCGCCTGGTAAGTATCCTGGAAATAGCGATCGTCTCGGCTCACATAGACAGGAACGCGCCCGGTGACGGAAGGATCGAGTTCCTCGGGCTTCAGTTCCCATTGTTTGACCGTATAGCTATAGAACACGTTCCTGTAGATGTAGTCCGCCAGTGTTCGCAAGTCTGCGTTTTCGTGCTCGCGCATGCGGAGGATCGGCACCTTGACGCCGAAGCCGTAGGCATCAAGCAGCGCGTTTTCCATTCGATCCGCGAGGCTCTCCGGGAAGAGCTGGCGAAGGGAGTTCAGGTTGAACGGAACGGGAACCTTTTTCCCTTCCACAACCGCGAGAACCCGATGATGATACGGCCGCCAGTCCGTAAAGGCCGACAGGTAATCCCACACTTTTTTGGAATTCGTGTGAAAGATGTGAGGACCATACTTATGCAGCAGAATGCCATTCTGATTGTGATAATCGTAAGCGTTTCCGCCAACGTGGTTACGGCGGTCTATCAGAAGCACCTTCTGGTCCAGTTGCGTCGCAATACGCTCCGCAAGCGTACATCCCGTGAATCCCGCTCCGACAATCAGCCAATCGACCTTCACGACCTCATCGTAGTGGCGAAAATGCCACTACGGTACTGGACGGTGTGGGTGCGGACACTCTGGCAAGTGATATTCCCGAATGTTTTTAACCGTTCAGATGCGGCCGAACTTCGCGACGGCTTGTTTAATGGATTTGAACTTCTCGATAAACGGGATCATCGTATGTTCCGTGTTATCGAGTTGCTGGGCTTTCTTCAGAACCTCGGCCGCTTTGGCGCGCGGAATCACGACCACGCCGTCTTCGTCGGCCGCGATGATGTCTCCCGGATTCACGTGAGCTCCCGCGCAGGTTACAGGCACATTCACACCCGCAAAGCGGTAGTGATTGACCGATGTCGAAGGCGCCACGCCGATGCTGAATACCGGAAACTGCAGTTTCTTGATCTGCGGCAGGTCACGTACGGCGGCGTCGATGACCGCGCCGGCGAATCCTCGGGCTTTCATGGCCGTCGCCATCAGCCCACCCATGCCCGCGATATCGGCGCCGTCTTCGAGTTTCATAACATAGACCGAGCCCGCAGGAGCGGCGTCAATCGCGTCGAGCATGCCTTGCGATGCCTTCGCGCCATCGGTATGTTCTTCTTTTTTCAACAGCACGGTCACCGCCGGCCCGGCGAATTTGGTAGTGAAGACGGGCCGCATCTCGTGATGCATGTATGCCTTCTGGCCGTATAACTGTTCGATCGCGTCCGCAGTGGATGCCACCTCCACCTGGCGAAAGCCTTCCACCAGAGGATCCGCCGCTGGCGATTGCGCCAGCAGAGCAAACAGGCCCGCCGCACATACGGCGGGAAGGAGATAAATCATCTTCATCGGGATCAGCTTATCGCAAGCGCGGCATCAGTGATGATCCACGCGCCGGGCGATCTTCCGGTCCCGGAACTCGACGATCAGAGCGCACAGGCGCTCCACCACCGCAGCCACAAATTGTTCGCCTTTTTCGGCGGTTGCTTTCGTCGGGTCCCCAACCGTGCCGGTCCGGGAGTACCTGCTGAACCATTCCTGAAAGAAGATGGGCGACGGAGCTTCGAGATCCCAGTAAAAGAATTCGGTGGGCGCAAACTGGATGTCCTTTTCTGCCTTCTCCATCCGGACCAGATCGGGCCGAAGATGCAGCAGGACGGAGGTCTCGAGTTCGCATCCGTGCGCCATGCCGCCGGGTTTCTCCGACTCGCGGAGTTCCGCGAACAGGGCCTTCGGTACGAGACTCCACCAAGAGACCATCGCGCACACAGCCTCGCTCTGGTTCGTTATGTTCCGCGCGGCGATGTCAAGAAACGGTACGTTACTGCCGTGCCCGTTGACCAGAAGAATCTTGCGGAACCCGTGGCGGGCGAGGCTCCGGCCAATATCCGAGACGTAACGAATGATGGTTTCTCCCTCCACCGCAATGGTGCCGGGAAAATCCATGTGATGCTCATTGAACGAGTAGTAGACGGGAGGAAGCAGAACCGCGCGGGAAGGATCATTTTCCACCGCGAGGCGTGACATCTCCGAGGCAGTAAGGACGTCGGTGACTAGCGGCAGGTGAGGTCCGTGCTGCTCGACGGTGCCGACGGGCAAAACGGCAACGCGATTGTCGGCAACAGCATCGCGAATCTCGGGCCAGGTGAATTCTTCGTATCGATATTTCATGGTCGCTGGTGTGGTGAGCGAACCATTTTACAGAATGAAGGAGATTGGTGGACCTGAAGGGATTCGAACCCTTGACCTCTTCCATGCCATGGAAGCGCGCTCCCAACTGCGCCACAGGCCCACTCGCGATGTATTCCCATCATACCAGACACACACAAACGGCGGCACGCTCCCTGTTGTCTCGGAACACTCATGGAATGAAACAGACGAAGCGTAAAGAATATCTATCGCATCCTACAATAAAGCGATGCGCAAATTGCGCCGGCATGTACCGGTGGCTCTTGCACTCATATTGGCTTCTCTGTCGAGTTCCTGCAGGCTGGTCTCAACGCCCCGCACCATTTTCCGGCGGGGAAAACCCGCAACCCAGGCCCATGCGCAGACGCCACTGACCGCCACGCGCGACGAACTGAACGCGCGTATCGCGGCCCTGTACAATTCCATCGGCTCGTTTCAGGCCACCGTCGATATGACCCCTTCGAAAGGGGATATCTACAAAGGCCAGATCACGGATTACAGAGATTTCCGGGCTTTCGTTTTGTTCCGCAAGCCCGCGTCGATCCGTATCCAGGCGCTCCTGCCGGTCGTTCGGACGCAAGCCTTCGATATGGTTTCCGACGGCGCAAACTTCCGGTTCTACATGAATTCGAAGAATTTGTTTGTCGAAGGAGCAAACGACGCCCCGGCAAACTCAAAGAATACGCTGGAAAATCTGCGCCCGGACGCGTTCCTGGCCTCGATGCTGATCCGACCCGTGGACCCCGCGCGCGAGGAGCCGATTCTGGTCGATCAGACCGACGAAGATGCGACCCTTTACATCCTGCTTTTCATGGCCAAAGAACCGGGCGGACAACTGCAGCCCCGCATTCTTCGCAGCATCTGGTTCGACCGCCTCGACCTGAGCATCATCCGGCAGATGGTTTACGACGAGAAGGGCGCTATTGTCAGTGACACTCGTTATGCGAAGTGGACCCCTTACAATGGCGTGTTGTTCCCCGCGCATATCGATATCAATCGCTGGAAGGACGGCTATGGCGTGGTCATGGACATTGTCCAGTTGCAGATGAATAAGCCCCTCACAAATGAACAGTTCGTCCTGAATCCTCCCGATGGCGCTCAGATTCGGGAAGTCGGGATGACGGCCAGGCGGGAAATCCATTGATCTTAAGACTCGTTTGGGAAAACGTCCGGTTCCGGCCCATACGGACGCTGCTCAGCATTATGCTGATCGCCGTTCCGGTCACGCTGATTCTGACGCTGATCGGCCTGAGTAACGGATTCGTGGAGGACTCCAAAAAGCGATCCGCGGGCGTTGGAGCGGACATTCTGATCAAACCGCCCGGCAGCGCGCTCATGAGCCTCAGCAGCGGCCCGCTGCCGGAAAAGCTCGGCGAAGCTCTCTCAAAGGAGCCGCACGTCGTAATCGCGACAGGCACCTACGTTGCGCCGCTTCCCGGCGGGTTCGACAGCGTCAGCGGCATCGATCCGGCGGCGTTCGCCAGAATGAGCGGGGGCTTTATCTTCACTGAAGGCCACAATTTTCAGCGCCCGGACGACATGCTGGTGGACACGTATTATGCCCGGCAGCATCATCTTGAGGCCGGATCGGTGACGAAGGTCCTGAATCACGAATGGCACGTCGCCGGCGTGGTGGAACCGGGAAAGCTGGCGCACTTGTTCGTACAGCTTCACGTGCTGCAGGATCTGCTGGCGAATAACGGCCGTGTCAGCCAGTTCTTCGTCAAGCTTGACAATCCCAATCACACCGATGAAATGGTCGAGTACTTCAAGAAAAAATATGACCCCGATCCGGTGTGGTCCATTCGCGAGATGCAGTCGCTCGTATCGGTCGACAACATTCCGCTGCTGGCGACGTTTATCCATGTCGTCATCGGAATCGGAGTGGTCATCGGTTTCGCGGTGGTTTCGCTGTCGATGTATATGGCGGTCCTGCAGCGGACTCGCGAAATCGGCATCCTGAAATCTCTCGGGGCAACAAAGGGCTTCGTCCTGGAGCTGATTCTCGCCGAGGCCACTTTTCTCGGTTTCGGCGGAACGGTAATCGGAATCGTCCTGAGCTTTGTCAGCCGCTCGGTCATGCAGATCGTCGCGCCTGCCTCGTTCCCACAGGCGATCGTTTATTCGTGGTGGCCGATCGCGGGCGGGATCGCGATGGGCGCCGCGCTGATGGGGGCGTTGTACCCCGGAATGCTCGCCGTGAGACAGGACCCGATTGAGGCCCTCGCCTATGAATGAGGCCATCATTCAGATCCGCGATCTGCGGAAGGTTTATCAGACCGGCAAAGTTTTCGTGGAAGCGCGGCGCGGCGTCAGCATGGACGTCCCGAAAGGTGAGTTTCTGTCGATCGTTGGCCCTTCGGGATCGGGCAAATCGACGCTGTTTCACATTGTCGGAGGCCTTACTCCTCCGACCGACGGCGAAGTCATCGTAGCAGGAATGGACGTGTCGAAGGCCGGCGATGCGGGGAGAACGGAACTGCGCAGAAAATGCGTGAGCTTCGTCTTTCAGAAGTTCAATCTTCTTCCCAATCTGACGGCGCGGGATAACATCAGGACGGCTCTCTACATTTCGGGCCGGCGGCTTGAAGGGTTTGACGCGGAGTTCCAGAACATTCTGGACCTGCTGGGCATCTCGGGAAGACTCGATCACAAGCCGAGCGAGATGTCGGGGGGAGAGCAGCAGCGAGTAGCCATCGCTCGGGCTCTGGCCACGCGACCGGCGATCCTGCTGGCGGACGAGCCAACGGGAAATCTCGATACGGCCAATTCGCTCGCCGTCCTCACGTTGCTGCGCGATCTCAACGAGCGGTTTGGCCAGACGATTCTCATGATCACGCATAATACGGAGGCGGCCGAATATGGTCACCGGATCGTGAGAATGCGCGACGGACAGATCGAATCCGAGTTATAGCGGCTGCTCTTCGAGCAATCTCTGTTTCTCGATGATTTCCTGGATCCGGGCCACGCCGCCTTCCCAATCGGGGAACAGATCCACATATTGGGTCTCGCGCTGTATCCGCTCCGGAACACGGCAGGCGTCGAACCGCACGGGAATCAGAAACACGTGATCGAGCGGAATCCGATTCGCGCAGTCGAGCGCGTAACGAATCTCCGCCTGGAAACCACCGCGTTTGTTAACAGAATGGCGCGAGAAGCAGGCGATAAAAAAATCTGCGCTCTGAATGGCCTCCTGAATCCGCCGGGGCCAGTTCTGACCGGGAAGAAGTTTGCGGCGGTCAAGCCATGGCGCGTAGCCCCTGGCTTCCAGCGCGGAATAGAGCCTCTGGGCGAGCATTACATCTTCCACGGCGTAGGCGATGAAGACCCGCGGGCGATTCGAGTCCTGAAAGCTGATCCGGCCGGACAGGTCTCTGGAAAACACGCCAAGACCGTCTACTTCCACTGCGGGCGATTGTTCGAGCGAGCGGCAAATCAGCCGTGCCAGTTCTTCAGCGCTCATTGGACTCCCGATCGAGGACCCATCGTTTTCCCGGCCGTATGGTTCCGAGTCCGGGCAGATGCGCGGCTCGTCCGCTCTTTAAAGCGCGAAGGATCTGATTGACGACGCGGTCCATCCGATCGGCGGCCATGCTGGTCTCGATGCCCTGCTCCCGGGCGACTTTGCTGATTAACTCGGGCTTCTTCATTTGCGTCAAAAGAGTACCAGCCGGCCCACAGCCACCCCATGCAAGGTATTGATTTTGTTGTGGATTTGCAGCGTGACCGGAAATTATGAAGTGAATTTAATCACGGATTAAGGGTAGGTTCATGTCCGTTCAGATATGATTCTTCAAGACGACAAATCGTCGGAATCAAATAAGGAGATCACCGAATGAAAAAAATTCTCGCACTCGCAATCGGCCTCGGCATCGTGATGGGCACCGTGTCCTTCGCTCAGGACAAGATGGACGACAGCAAGAAGACCGAAAAGAAGAAGAAGGGCAAGAAGAAGTCCGCAGACAAGAAGATGGAAGACAAGAAGATGTAATCTTCCGGGCTGACTGTCCCGGCCAACCGGGCAGTCGGCCCGTCTTCTGACGCCTGTAGTAAGTCCTCCCCTCTTCGCTTCCCTTCCTTATACAAGTTGCAATCCTCCTTTCCTTCCACTAATCTCTAGTTGTGTATAGGGATTTAAGGCCATTCGCCCGATGAACGTTTCAGTCAAGGGTGAATATGCGTTGCAGGCCATTTTCGATCTGGCTTCGCAGCCTGGCAGAGAACCCGTCAAGATCGCCGATATTGCTCGCAGACAGCAGATACCACAGAAGTTCCTCGAACTGATTCTCGCCAGCCTCAAGCAGGGTGGTTTCGTCGAATCGCGTCGGGGGGCCGAAGGAGGCTACCTGCTGGCAAAGCGCCCCGAGTCGATCACCGTAGGGGATGTTCTGCGTTTTGTGGAAGGCCGGAAGGAAGAACGTTCGCGGCTCCGCCGGGAATCGGACTCTCCCCTGGCCGAACTCTGGGAGCGCGTGGATCTGGCGATTGACTCCGTTCTCGATTCCGTGACTTTCGCGCAACTCGTCCGGCAATGGACCGATAGACATAACCGTTTCGTACCGAACTGGGAGATCTGAGTGTACTTTCAAGACAATTCCTACAGCATTGGCCGCACTCCGCTCGTGAAACTGAATCGGGTGATCGACGGCGCACCCGTAACGATGCTCGGCAAAGTGGAGGGCCGAAATCCGGCATACTCTGTCAAGTGCCGCATTGGCGCATCGATGATTTGGGATGCCGAACAGCGCGGCGTTCTCAAGCCCGGCAAGGAACTGATCGAGCCGACCAGCGGGAATACCGGCATCGCGCTCGCCTTCGTCGCCGCAGCCCGGGGATATCCCGTTACCCTGACCATGCCGGAAACCATGTCGCTCGAGCGGCGGAAGGTGTTGTCCGTGTTCGGGGCCAAACTGGAGTTGACGGAAGGAGCGAAGGGTATGGCGGGAGCCATCGCCAAGGCGCAGGAAATCGTGCAATCCGATCCTGACCGCTATGTCCTTCTGCAACAGTTCGATAATCCGGCAAATCCGGACATCCACGAAAAGACGACCGGACCGGAGATCTGGGACGACACCGCAGGTGAGGTCGATGTCCTGGTTTCGGGCGTCGGTACGGGCGGTACGATTACCGGCGTCTCGCGCTACATCAAGCGGACGCGAGGCAGGAAGATGATTTCCGTGGCCGTGGAACCGACGGCAAGCCCGGTGATTGCGCAGACAATGGCGGGACAGCCGCTCAAACCCGGGCCACACAAAATCCAGGGCCTCGGGGCCGGTTTCGTGCCGAAAAATCTTGATCTGAGCATCGTGGACCGAGTAGAGCAGGTCACAAACGAGGAGTCCATCGAGATGGCACGCCGGCTGGCGCGGGAAGAAGGACTGCTTTGCGGTATTTCCTGCGGCGCGGCCGTCGCTGCGGCTGTCCGCATTGCGAAAGAAGAAGAATTCCGGGGCAAGACAATGGTAGTAATTCTTCCCGATTCGGGAGAGCGTTACCTCAGCAGCGTTTTATTCGAGGGCATGTTCGAGGTCTGACAGTTACCCGGGCCGCGTTGTCGCATCCTGTTCTACCGGGGCCGTGTTCAACCTGGCTAAAGAAAAAATATTTTTTCGTTGGCGTAACCTTTCGGCGAGATTCTCGCCTATATGTTCAAATCCCCGTTACGACAAGCGGGCGCATTCACCCCTATCACCCTATAATGCGCCCGCGTTTCTCTCTCGTACAGAATCGCCTCTCCAGGGTTATAGTCCACCAGCCTGATGACTGCTAGAATTGCGTGGAAGTATGCTCCGGCGCTCGTTTGCCAGTCTCTTTCTACCGCTTGCACTGCTCGCGCAGGAGCCGACCGTGTTGAAGAACACGGGCGAGCCGATTCGAGTTCCGTTCGCGTGCGCGGAAGATGATCTTCAGGCAGCCGGTCTCCTCTGTACGGAAGACGAACCCTGTCCTATTTTTCTGGAATTAACTGCAATTGCTCCGGCCGGAAAGAAATTATTTCTCACGGGCGACCTGCATGCCACGTCGGGAACTGTGTCTTCCATCCTGCTGGGCAGCGATGACGGTGGCGCGAGTTGGAAGGAGCCGGCTCCGAGGATCCGGGCGGCGGACCTCGATCAGATTCAGTTCCACGATCTTGAACATGGGTGGGTAGCCGGCGAGACAGCATACCCCTTGCCGCGCGATCCGTTCTTCCTGGTCAGTTCCGACGGCGGGCAATCCTGGCGAACCCGCCCGGTAAGCGAAGACGGCGGCCCCGGATCCATCCAGCGCTTCTGGTTCGACTCGCCGGAGCACGGGGAACTGGTTATCGATGCCGGAGCAAGTTCACCCGGCGGACGATATTTGTCATATGAGTCCCGGACCGGCGGAGAAAGCTGGATGATCCGTGGCACGTTCAGCGAGGCCCCCAAAATTCGGAGAGCTCCGCCATCCAATGACAATCCCGATTTCCGTATTCGACCCGTCGGCGGCAAGGTTTACCGAATCGAGAAACGAACCGGAGATACGAAATGGGATTCTCTCGCGTCGTTCCTGATCGAAGTGGCAAGCTGCGCCATTAAACCGCCCGAAGTGAAAGAACCGCCAGTTCCCGAAGCTGAGCCGGCGCCGAAAGATTACGTGGATGAATTGAAAGTGGGTGCGCCGGAGGGAACGCAACCTGGCAAGAAGAAAGGCCCACGGAATTGAGAGCGGCTCAGCGCGCCGCGGATCTGGAGATATTCCGCAATCTGTTCGTCTCCATCGCGGACGAAATGGGAGCGGTGCTTCGCAAAACATCTTTCAGCGCCAACATCAAGGAACGGCGCGACTACTCCTGCGCGGTTTACGACGGAGACGGCCAGACGATCGCCATGGGCGACCACATGCCGGTCCACCTGGGCGCGATGCCGCTCTCGGTGCGCCACGCCCTGGATGCTTTCCGGCTCGGTCCTGGCGACGTCGCGATTGTGAACGATCCGTTTCGCGGCGGCACTCATCTCCCCGACATCACCGCCGTCTCGGGCGTCTTCACCGCCCGGAAGAGCACCCCCGATTTCTACGTCGCCAGCCGCGCGCATCATGCGGACGTCGGCGGTATGAGCCCGGGCTCGATGCCGCTGGCGCGTGAGATTTACCAGGAGGGACTCCGTATCCCGCCGGTTCTCCTGATGCGCGGCGGCAAGGTTCAACACGACATCCTGCAACTGATTCTGGCGAACGTGCGGACGCCGGAAGAACGGGAAGGCGACCTGCTCGCGCAGGTAATGGCTGGTCGCAGGGGTGAAGACCGGCTTCGCGAAATTTCCGGCCATTACGGGCTCGCGCGCGTCCGATGCAGCGCGTCCGCATTGCTTGATTACACGGAACGGCTTACTCGCGCCGCGATTCGCGCGATTCCGTCCGGCGAATACCGGTTCGAGGATTTCCTTGACAGTGACGGCATCACCGAGGATCCGGTACGCATAGCGGTCGCCTTGCGCATCGGCGAAGATCAGGCCGAAGTCGATTTCACCGGCTCGAGCCCGCAGGTCGCGGGATCGGTAAACGCCAACTACGCGATCGCGGTATCGGCGACGATGTACTGTTTCCGATGTCTGATCGAATCGGATGTACCGTATAACGCCGGCCTGCTGCGGCCCATCCGGATCATTGCGCCGGACCGAACCGTGGTGAATGCCGGTCCACCGGCGGCGATGGCCGCGGGCAATGTCGAAACATCCCAAAGAATTACCGACGTCATACTCGGCGCACTGGCCCAGGCGCTGCCGGACCGTATTCCCGCCGCGAGTTCCGGGACGATGAACAACCTGAGTTTCGGCGGGTGGGATTCACTGCGCCACCGCGCGTTCGCTTACTACGAAACGATTGCGGGCGGAATGGGCGCGTCCTCGCGCGGGCCTGGCCGGGCCGCGACCCACACGCACATGACGAACAGTTGGAACACGCCGATCGAGGCATTCGAGCATGAATACCCGGTGAAGGTACGCGCGTATCGGATTCGCGGCGGCTCGGGCGGAGCCGGCTTGTATGCGGGCGGCGACGGCATTGTGCGTGAACTCGAGTTTCTGAACGATGCGGACGTCACGATTTTGTCCGACCGGCGCACACGCGGACCATACGGTCTCAATGGCGGCGCGAGCGGAGCGCCGGGTCGAAATACGCTGGGATCTTCCCCTCTGCCCGCGAAGGTCAGAACGACCGTGCGCCGCAATGACGTGCTGCGGATCGAATCCCCCGGCGGCGGCGGCTGGGGAAGGCGGTGACGTGCCTGCCCGTTTCGAACGGACGGCGCTCGC
>DASZUZ010000437.1:0-4024 GCA_035547415.1 Bryobacteraceae bacterium
TGGGAGGCACGGCATCGATCTGCTCGAATGACGACCAGATCCACTGCGGGCGGCTTGGCGTCTTCACAATAATGTGCAGTCCCACGAGGCCCATCGAGATCTTGGAGCACGCGCCCGTGTTCGGATCCTTCACCATCATCACGCGCTGATAGAAACGAGCCTTCTGGGCGTCGCTGAAGCCATCGAGATCGAGCCAGGCGGCTTTGATCGCGGTCGAACCCATGGGGAACTGCAGCACGGGAAGATCGGGCTTCGGGCTCGGCACTTCCGGCAGATTGGCGCGCAAGTAATACTTGTGGCTCACGATAAAGTCGTACGCGATCTTGTTGTAGAGCGTCTGGTAGTGGACGTACTTGCCGTTCTGCGCGACCAGCGGTCCGATGAGTTCGCCGATGCCGACCTGCCCGATGTCGTCGATACCATTTTTCATCCCCAGCACCATGTCGCCGAACTGCTGGGTGGCGGCGCAGGCGTTGAAGGATGCCGCATCGTATTGATTGAAATCCGTGGGCGCGGAGCCGTCGTCGTGGAAGAGCTCCTGCAGCGACTTGAACGTTTCAAAGACCCGGGGACCGGGGTCGCCGACCTTTTTCGAAGCGTCGGCCACGCCGCGCTTGCCATGCTCGGCTGGCCAGACCATCGCGACGAATTCCTTCCAGGAGAAATCGTCGAAATAATCCATCGGGATATCGGTGTAGCCTTCCGGAATGCAGACATCGGAGGGCGGAACAGGCGAGGAGGCGCTTTGGACGACATCCGCGGGGCAGCCATTGCCGGGGCCCGTTTCCGCCATGCCGGCAAAGACGGCGAGCAGGGCCGCGGCCAGCAGAAGTCGTAACGCCATGGATTCAATATAATACGCGGACCCAAAGCGGATATAATGGCTTGGAAGAACGCGCGCAGGAGGCAGACGCATGTACACTCGACGCGAAATCGGGAAGCTGGCTTTAGGAACCGCGGCGGCGGCCGCACTTCCCGCATCCCGGGTGTTCGCCGTGCCGGAGGCCGCTGTTCAGAGCGTTCGGCTCGGGGCTACAACGTACAGCCTGCGGGATCTGCCGCGCATTCCCGGCAAGGACAATGTCTCCGATCTGATCAAGCCGCTGCAGGATGCGGGCGTGAAGATGATCGATCTGTGGTCGTACAACACAGAGCCCGCCGGGCCGAACACGGGTCCGGGCGCGCCACCTCCGCCGGCCGTTTATCCCATCAAGATCAAAGTTTTCACGCCGGAAGAAATCAAGGCGGCGATGGAGCAGGCGCGGAATCTGTTGCGCGATTTCCGGCTGGGCCGCGTCGATCCAAAGCTCGGCTTCACCGCCGACCACTACCAGCAAATCCGCGGCAAGTTCGATGCCGCCGGGATTGCCGTGACTTCGTACAGTGTGAAGTACGACGATTCGTTCACCGACGAAGAAATCGAGGCGACGTTCCAGCAGGCGAAGACTCTGGGCGCGAAATCGATTTCGGTTCCAGGCTCGGCGGCAGTCCTAAAGCGGTTGGCGCCCTATACCGAAAAGCACGATATGAACATCGCAGTGGGCGATTTCAATCTCGTGTCTTCCCTGCCCTCGAAGCGTTTCAAGATCAACCTGGATATCGGCGCGGTCACGGCGGCCAACGGTTCGCCGGTCGCGTGGATTCAGGAAAACCACGACGCGATCGGACAGGTGCTGATTACGGACCGCCGCCGCAACAAAGGCAGCAGCGAGCAGTGGGGACAGGGCGATACGCCCGTCAGCGACGTCCTCAAGCTGATCAGGCAGAAGGGATTCACGTTCCCGGTGATGGCCGATTACGAATACATCGGTCTTGGAACGCCCGGCGAAGAGCTGCAGCGCTGCATGGATTACATGCGCGACGCGGTTGCTTAGGCCTGCGCCGTTTTCAGCAGTTCCTCAGCCCAGAGCGCGCCGTTCGGATCTTCTTCGTGCTTGAAGTAGACGTATGCGTCGCGTCCGCCAACGAGCAGATTGCGCACCTGGCTCGCGATCTCACGCCGCGCTTCCTCTGAATAATCGCCCTTTCGCAGCCGGAAATAACCGAAATCCGCGGTAAAGACCTTCGGCACTTCGAGACGCTCGGATTCCGCGAGGCACAGTGCGATGTTGTGTTTCGCCAGGCGGTCGTAGACTTCATCCGTCAGCCAGGAGGCGTGGCGGAATTCGAACGCGAAGCGCATGTCGTTCGGCAGCAGCGGCAGGTAGTCTTCGAGACACTTCACGTCGCACTTGAACGTGGGCGCGAATTGATAGAGAACGGGGCCGAGGCGGCGCGCGGCGCGCAGAGGCTCGAGCGACTTCAGGAAGACTTCGGTGAAGCTGCCCGCGTCCTTCATTTTCATGATGTGGGTGAGCCGCATGTGGGCTTTGCAGGCGAACGCGAAATCGCCGGAGGTCGCGGCCAGCCAGCCTTCGAGCGTCTTGCCGGAGGGCAACTGACGGAAGGTGTAGTTGACCTCCACGCTGTTCAGCCGCGTCGCGTAATACTGCAGGAATCCTTTTGCCGGAACGTCTTTCGGGTAGAAGGCCGGCTTCCACGCGGGATAGGAAAAGCCCGACGTGCCGGCGAAGAGTCGCGCCATATTGTTGATTCATGTTAAACGCTGCCAGGCCCTCGATACAATCGTGCGAGAGACGCCGCCAGACAAGCAGCCGCCTGCGCCTTCGGATCAGAACGCCGCCGTAACCGCGAGCTTCCTCGGCTGGACGCTCGATGCGTTCGATTATTTCCTCGTCGTCTATGGACTCACCGCGATCGCGCGGGATTTCCATCGTTCCGATAAGGACATGGCGCTGGCGATCACGGTCACGCTCGGATTCCGTCCTGTAGGCGCGTTTCTGTTCGGGCTGCTGGCGGATCGCTACGGCCGCCGTCTGCCGCTGATGATTGATCTGGTGTTTTATTCGGTCGTGGAAGTGGCGACGGCGTTCGCACCGGGCTACACGTCATTTCTTCTGCTGCGGGCGCTGTTCGGGATCGGCATGGGCGGCGAGTGGGGAGTGGGGGCATCGCTCGCGATGGAGAAAGTGCCGCCGCGGCTGCGCGGTTTGCTCTCCGGATTCCTGCAGCAGGGCTACGCGGTGGGTAATCTGCTGGCGGCGCTTTGCTACTTCTTCCTTTTCCAGCGCTGGGGCTGGCGGCCGATGTTCCTGATCGGCGGATTGCCGGCGCTGCTCGCGCTTTTTGTGCGCACGAAGGTGAAGGAAGCGGAAGCGTGGGAGCGGTCGCGAACGGCGGACTGGAGTCAGCTCAGGAAGTCGATCTTCTCGCACTGGAAGATTTTTTTCTATATCGCGCTGCTGATGACGTTCATGAACTTCGCGTCGCATGGCACTCAGGATATGTATCCGACGTTCCTGCAGCGCTACTTCCATTTCGATGCGCCGAAGCGTTCGATGATTTCGGCGATTGGGTCGACCGGCGCGATTTTCGGAGGCGTGTTTTTTGGATTTCTTTCGGACCGCGTGGGGCGGCGGCGTGCGATCGTGGGGGCGTTGATTCTGGCGGTGGTCGTGATTCCGCTGTGGGCGTTCTCGCCGACGACCGCGATGATTGTGGCCGGCGCGTTCGCGATGCAGTTCATGGTGCAGGGGGCGTGGGGCGTGATCCCCGCGCATCTCTCGGAGTTGGCGCCGGATTCCGTGCGGGGATTTCTGCCCGGGTTTGCGTATCAGTGTGGAGTGCTGATTTCGGGGTCGATTGTGTATATCCAGGCGTTTCTGGCGGAACGGATGTCTTATGCGGAGACGATGGCGGTAACGGGGGCGGTGGTGTTTATCGGCGGGGCGATTGTGACGGCGCTGGGGAAGGAACGCCGCGGCCGCGAGTTCTGACGCAGTCGGGCCTTCGGGCCTGCCGAGGCGCCGCCCTACGTCAGCAGCGCGACGGGCCGGATTGGAGAACCTGTTCCGCCGCGGATCTTCAGGGGCGCGGCGACGAACAGAAATTCCTTCACGCCCAGCGCCGCGAGCTCTTCCAGATTCAGGCATTCGATGATGTGGATGCCGCTCTCCACGAGCAG
>DASZUZ010000438.1:0-3518 GCA_035547415.1 Bryobacteraceae bacterium
TCTCGACGCGCGCCTCGGCCCCCGGAAACTCGAGGTTCATCGCCGGCATGCCGTACTGGTAGAAGTCGGGGCCCCACTGCATCCGCAGCGCTGTGCGCTGGATTGCCCCCCGCGCGACGAAATACGCCTTTGCGTCGTCCACGTTCGTGGATGCCCGCTCCGTCTCGCCCCGAACATTATTTGCGACCGCGAGCCCGATGGCTGCCAGCGCCGCCGTCAGCCAGAGCACGGTCAGCAGCGCGGACCCGTTCCGCGCACCGCTACTGGATGTCGGCATAATAGATTCCGGGAGTTCGATTGACAGGCAGCCACGCCGTAACCGTACTCACGTGTAATTCTGACGGCGCCGTACCCAGCGGCGCCATTTCGATTCGAATGCCGAGCGGAAGCAACTGCTGCTGCACCCAGTCGGGCCGCCAGACGCGAAACGGCGGTTCGAAAATCGGCTCCAGATAAGAGAACCGGCAGTACTGAAGCCGGTCCGCCAGCACGAACGACTGCGCCCCCGGCGTAACGGGCGCGAAGCGGGTGTGCTGGATCCCGGTAACCGGCTCCTGTTCGATTGCCACAACAGACTCGCCCGCCTGCGCCGGTCCGGTATAAGGAGTCTCATTCACAACCAAACGCACGCCGATATTCCTGTCCCCCGGAATCACCTGAAGCGCGGCGATCTGCGGACGCCCGCGCCATGCATCCTGCAGTGAGTACGAAGTCACGAATCGCATGATCTTCTCTTCCCACTGCGCGAACGGAAGCACGAACACCTTCTCCGGCTCGGGTCGCCACTCCGCCTGCGTCGACAGGAAGCCGGCGATCTCGTTCTCGATGATCTTCCGCGCGTTCGCGACTTTCCGGTTCTGCACAAGGTGCGCGTCCGTCTTTTCCATCGTGCTGAACCCGATGCGCATCGCCAGGAGCACGCCCACGGAAAGCAGGCTGAGCAGCGAAACTGCAATCAGAATTTCGATCAGAGTAACGCCGGATTCGTTTTTCATGGCGTGACCGGGATCGGTATCCGCGCCGGCCGGTAGCTTGCCAGTTGGATCGATCGCCGCGTCCCCGATTCCGGCTGCCACCACACCTCAAGGGCCACCTGCTGCAGAATCAGCGTCCCCGGACCGGCATTCGGCGGCGCGTCGAAAGGCTTCAGCACCGCGCGCCACCCGCTGTTCCGGTCGAAGGTCCCCTCCACCGAGCCATCGAAAGGAAGATTCGTGTCGAGGATCAGCTCATTCATTCGGGTCCGCGCCAGCATCACCGCGCGGTCGTAGTCCGCCAGACGAGACGCATTTTTCACGGATTGCGACAGTCCGACGATCAGACCCGTGACGGCGATGCCCATAATCACGGTAGCGACCAGCACCTCGAGAAGCGTGAAACCGCTTTGCCCTTTTTGTGCGCTGCTCATTGATCGGCGACCCTCTGGATTTTCGGCACGGCGGTCACCGGATCGATCTGAACGGATCGCCGTCCGCCTTTTTCGCTCCGCAGGACGATCGTGATCCGCGGGAAAGCGCCTCCCGGAAAGAGCAGAAACCGTCGCGGCTCTTCTCCTTCGATGGCGATCCCCGCGGGCATATCCAGCCTTTTCCCCGTCGACGTCGTAATCCGGTTCTCATGCGGCGAAATCACGATCGCCGCCGGCTGCTCGCGCCGCTCCACCTCATTCATCGCCGACGTCAGAAAACTCGCTACGGAACCCGAGGCAGACGCTAGCCGCACGCCCGCGAGGCCCGCCGTCAGCGCGGGAAACGAAATGCTCGCGATGGCCGCGACGATCGCCACCACCACCAGCATTTCGAGCAGCGTGACGCCGGACCGCCGCTTCATCTACTTCCAGCTGACGACGTCGGCGTTCAGATCCGTGCCGCCAGGCTGCCCGTCGGCTCCGTAACTCATGATGTCCGGCTCGTCTCCGTGATCGCCCGGAAACTTGTAGACGTACGGGTGTCCCCAGGGATCGTTGCCGAGGTCCTTCACGAGATACGGTCCGTGCCACTGCTCGACCCCGTTCGGCTGCTGCCGCAACGCGGGGAGCCCCTGCTCCTGCGTCGGGAAGATGCCGGTGTCGAGCTTGTACTGGCCCAGCGCAAGCTGAATATCGGAGATCTGTTGTTTCGCCGCCACCACGCGCGCCTGATCGCCGCGATGCAGTAATCGAGGCCCCACGATCGCCGCGAACAGCGCGATGATCGTGACGACCACGAGCATCTCGATCAGGGTGACGCCGGCTCTGGGGTTTCTTTGACGCTTCATCAATACGTTCCTCAATCTAAATTGCAACATCGTTGATGCTGGTGATTGCGATCAGCATACTCAGTACGAGCGCGCCGACGATGATCCCCATAATCAAAATAACGAGCGGTTCGAAAATCGACGTGAATCGTTTGATTGCCGCGCGCGTTTCTTCTTCGTAAATGTCCGCCATGCGCGCGAACATCAGATCCAGCTTGCCTGTTTCCTCGCCCACCGTCAGCAGGTGCGACGCAAGCGGTGGGAACATTTTCGTCCGGGAGAGCGGTTGCGAAATGCCCTCGCCGCGCTTCACGCCCTGCGCCACGTCTTTCAGCGAGTTCGCCATCCGTTTGTTGAACAGAATCCCCGCTGAAATCTGGAGGGACTGCACCAGCGGTACCGTGTTCCCGACCAGCGTCGACATGGCGCGCGCGAATCGTGACGTTTCCGCCTTCCTCATCGCGTCACCGAGAATCGGAATCTTCAGGCGCGTTTCGTCCCACCAGAGCTGGCCCTTTGACGTCCGTGTGTAGAAACGGAAAATGCCGAATGCCGCCACGATCGCAAGCGCCACCAGCCAACCCCAATCCTGCACGATCTTGCTAGCCTGCAGCATGATCTGCGTGGGGACTGGAATCTTCATCCGGCTGTCGTCAAACACGCTCGCAAAGCGCGGAACCACGAAATCGAGCAGTACGAAAATCGACCCCGCTCCGACCAGCGCCAGCAGCGACGGGTAAATCATCGACGAAACGATATAGCTGCGCAGTTCGTCCCGCGACCGCTCGAAAATCGCGAGCCGGTCGAAGATCTGTCCCAGACTCCCCGACGCCTCGCCCGCCCGCACCATGTTGATGAAAAGATCGGAAAAGTACGCGGGATGCGTGGCGAGCGCGTCGGCGAGAGACTTACCGCCCTTGATCGACCGCAGAATGTCGCTGATGATCCCGCGGAACTCCGATTTTGTCGTCAGTTCGCTGGTAATCGAAAGAGCCCGGTCCAGCGGAACCCCGGAATTCAGCAGCGTCGAGAGTTCCTGCGTAAAGAACAGAACGTCGCGCCGCCGTCCCCCGCCCAGTGAAGGCAGCTTGATCTCGAAGCCCTTCTTCTCTTCCGCGCCGACGTACACGGGCGTGAGTCCCTGACGCTGCAGTTCGCGCGCCACCGAACGGGTGTTCTCAGCCGTGATGATCCCGGTGCGCAGCTTGCCATCGGCGCCCACGGCGCGGTAATGGAAGGGTGCGGCCGGCATCAGAACTCCTGCGTGACCCGCGTGACTTCAC
>DASZUZ010000439.1:0-2873 GCA_035547415.1 Bryobacteraceae bacterium
ACGGACGCGCCGGGTGCGACCGGGTGCGTGGGATGGCGATAGGCGGTCTTCATCCAGAAACCATCGAATTCGTGATCCAGAACTTCGATGTGCTGTACCCATTTCACCCACGAATCGCTTGCCCAGCCGGGCGCGATGACGCGCAACGGAAATCCATGCTGAACCGGCAGAGATTGTCCGTTCATTTCGTAAGCCAGCAGCGTGTCGGGGTGGAGAGCCTTGGCGGTGGTGATGGTGCGCTGAAAATCCGGCATTTTCCCCAGCGGAACGTCGGCGCCGTTGAACAGTACTTCGGTGGCGGAACTCTGAATACCTGCGTGCTGCAGCACGTCCCGCAGGCGCACGCCGGCCCATCGTCCATTGCCGACGGAGCCAAACGCCCACTGCGTCCCCGCGACATGCGGCGAATAGAAACGCCGCCCATTGCCCGCGCATTCCAGCACCGCTACCAGTTCGACCCGCGGCAGTTTGCGAATGTCCGCCATCGTCAGCGTGGTCGGGCGGTCGACCTTGCCATCGATCTTCAGCGTCCACTCGCTCAGATTTACCTTCGGCGTATAGGTATGGCAGCGGACAAAAAAGCGATCGATCGGCGTAATCCACTCGGTGAACCCGTCGAGCGGCATCTCCAGATCTTCGGGCCGGGGCGAGCGCACGATCATGCGCGACAGATCGGCCTGATCGGCGGCTTTCAAAATGCGGGGGAGTGTGGCTGCGGTGGCAAGGCTGAACAGTTCGCGGCGGCTGATCTTCATTCGGTGCACCCTGTTAGCGTATATCAGACGACGAATGCTTCCGCGCGTTCGTCGCTCGCTTCAGTCCGTGTGCGGGAAGAGAATCCGCTCCTTCCGTCAGCCATTCGAGGTTGAACCGCCCCAGCATCTCGTCGTGTCTTTCGCTGCCCTCCGGTGTGGGCTTCACAACCTCGTACAGGCACAGGATCGTTCCGTCCGGCATCACGGCGAGATCCGCGTATCCCGTTTTGCCCGGTTCGATCGTCCTCTTTACCGTCCAGTGAGCGCCCTCGTCGTAGCTGAGGCGTACCGCAAGGTTGACGCGGTCTTTGCTTCGGGCATCCTTTCCATCGGCCCGCGCCAGGTTGTCCGGGTTGACGAACAGCAGCCGGTTGCGGCCGCCATGCTCGGCTGTGGAGAGGCGGACGATGCTCGCAAAACAGATGGGATCGGGCAGGTGTTCCTGGAAACGCGGCGGGCTCCAGTGGGTTGCTCCATCTTTGCTCACCACGTCCGTGCGCCGGTTTTCTCTGGCATCCGTCCGGACGTTCAGCATGACCGTTCCGTCGGCCAGTTCAACCGCGGCGGTTTCGTTCGGATCGGGGAACTCAGGCGTGTTCGGGACGGCAATGTCGCCGCGATGCCACGTAGCTCCATCGTCGTCGCTGAAAATCGTTGCGGTTACAGACGGGTGATGGCCGTTGCCCGCCGTTCCGAGAGACAGCCACACGGGAACGAGTAACCGTCCGCTTCGAAGCTGAATGCCATGACCCGGGCCCGTGGCAAGCACGCGCCAGGCATATTCGGAACGAAAGTCGTCGAAAGCGGAAGTTATTTCCGTCGGCACGGAAAAGGTTTGACCATCGTCGTCGCTTCTCATGTAGAAAGCGCGCATGTACTCCACGCAGAAGAGGAAATGCACGGTTCCATTGCGATCCGCGATTGCGACCGGATTGTTGTAAGTAAGACCGTCAGAGCGCCTCTGATTTCGCTCCACCGCGACCGGATTTCGGTCAATCTTCCCGGGGGCCTGGGCGATCACCCGTTGCGGTGAAAACGTTCGGCCGCCGTCCGTGCTGCGTCGCAGGAGGATGTCGATGCTGTCCCAGTCGCCGCTTCCCGTCCGGCGCGCTTCCGTATAGGCGAGAATCGTTCCTTTTGTGGTGACCACAACACCGGGGATGCGATAGAGCTTGTAGCCCCCGGCATCGCCTTCGAAAAGGCGCATGGCCTGAAACGAGCCGGAAGCCGCCCATATCTGGCATGCGGACAACATCCCGACCACAAACAAGACGGCAAATCGCATGACGTCAGTTTATAAACGCCCGAAGTTTGTGGAGTCAGGGCTTCGACCCGCAGGTTCTTTCGATGAAACTGTCGTCGTGAAACTCACGCCAAAACAGGATCGGCGTGTTATGTTGTCAGGAACCATGAAGGCCTCGTTGTTTTATCGGGTCGCGTCCGTCCTCCTGCTCCTTTTCGCCCTCGGGCACACTCTGGGCTTTCGAAAGGTGGACCCCAAATGGCGCGTGGATTCGTTAGTTCAATCCATGCAGTCCACGCAATTCAACGCCAACGGTTCTGATCGTACTTATTGGGATTTCTATGTCGGCTTCGGCTTATTCGTCAGCGTGCTGATGGTCTTCGCTGCCGTGGTCGCGTGGCAACTCGGCGGGCTCCCGGGCGATACTCTCGCCGCCATGCGTCTCGTCGCGTGGGGCTTCGTCGTTTGCTTCGCCGTGGTCGCGTTTCTGAGCTGGCGCTATTTCTTCATGGTCCCGGTCGTCTTCTCACTCGGGATTGTTCTATGCCTCGGCATTGGGGCGTGGCTTTCCGGCGCGTCGCGCTGAACGCGCCGGGCGGCCGTACGCGGACTATCGGGAAACCCGGATCATCACCACGCCGTGCGCCGGCACTTTCGCGCTGAAACCGAGCGGAAGGCTGCCCGGATTCTGATGCGTCCAGAGATCCCGGGCTTTGGCTGTTTCTCCGAATCCGATATCCTTCCATTTCACCGCAGTCTCGGTCTCGCTCTCCCCGCGATTGAATAAGGCGACAGCGTATTCGCCGTGCTCGAGAGCTTTCGCCCAGACTTCCGTCTCGCCGTTCTGCTCGATCCGCTTCCCGCCTTGCCCCAGC
>DASZUZ010000440.1:0-3550 GCA_035547415.1 Bryobacteraceae bacterium
AGAGATTGGAGGAGTAGATTCCGTATGCGAAGCAGGCGGCGCAAAGCAAAACGAGCGACATGACGGGATCCCGCACGATGGCGGCGGCCAGCATAATGGTCGATAGCAGCAGTCCGAGGCCGGTGAAACTTTTTCTCACCAGCGTCGGGCTTGCGCCACTCGCGATCCAGCGATCCGAAAGATAACCGAACGACAGCGTGGACGCGGCGATCACCCACAAGGGAATGGAACCGAAAATCGCCATCTGATCTTGCGAGTAGTGCAGCTCATTGAGGAAATATGAAGGCAGCCACGTAACAATGAAATACCAGACGTAATTTCCGCAAAAAAGTCCGATGAAGGTGCCCCACGCGGAACGTTTCGAGCAGATTTCGGCGATACTCGGCACTTTGCCTTTTTGTTCGCGGATGAGCGCCTGGTCTTTCGGCGCCCAGATCAGCCACGGAACGAGCCACAAGAGACTGATGCCGCCGGTAATGTAGAAAAAGATTCTCCAGCCGAAGCGCCCCATCAGCAGTCCGCCGGCGAGAATGCCAAGCGCCGGTCCGAGTTTCGACCCGGCGTCAATGAGCGCGTTGGCGACGCCGCGCTGCTGTTCCTTGAAATTCCCGGCCAGTATCTTTGAATAGGATGGGTACGCCACCGACTCGCCCATGCCGAGGGCCAGCCGCAGCAGAAACAGCATCAAGAAACCGGAAGCGGCTCCGGTAAAGAGCATGGCGGTCGACCAGATGAGAAAACCGCCGGCCAGTACGCGATTCACGTTGAAGCGGTCGACCAGCCATCCCGCCACAATCTGAAATCCGGCGTAGGTGATGAAAAACGCCGAGTAGATGCGGCCGCGATGAATCGGATCCAGCGAAAAATCCCTCTGCAGGAACTGGTCGGCCACGGAGAGACTGCCGCGGTCGATGTAGTTGATGCAGATCGATAAGACCAGCAGCGACAGGAAGATCCATTGGGGACGGGTCAGTGGAATCCGATGAAGACGGGAGGACGGTGCAGCCGTGGCCATGTGATTCTAAAGCTTATCGCAGATGATTCAGCAGACCCAAAAGGCCGCCGGTTCGGCAGTCGCGAGGTGGGGCGCGGTTGCAATTTTCGCCCTCGCGTCCACGTGGAATTACCTCGACCGTCAGGTACTGGCGGCGGCGGCCCCCCAAATCCGGGCGGAATTCCGGCTGAGCAACGCGGATTACGGCTGGCTGATTTCGGCCTTTTCGCTGGCTTACGCGCTCGCGTCGCCGGCGGTGGGATGGTTTCTGGACTGGATCGGGCTGGAAGCCGGCATCAGTTGGGCAGTCGGGTTCTGGTCTGCGATGGCGGCGTTCTGCGGGTGGTCGCGCGGTTTCGCGCAACTGGTTGCGGCGCGCGTGGGCCTCGGGGTGGGGGAGTCGGCGGGAGTGCCCGCGGCCGGGAAACTGAACGCGATCTATCTCGAACCGGAGAACCGGGCGATCGGTGCGGCGGTCACGCAGGTCGGTCTGACGATCGGCGGGATCGGAGCGCCACTTCTGGTGACGCTGTTCGTCGACTGGCGTTCGCCGTTCGTCGTTTGCGCGGCGCTCGGGCTCGCGTGGATTCCGCTGTGGCTTTGGCTCCGGCGTCGCATTGCGCCTTATGAGGTCGTGCCGCCGCGGCGCGAAGCGGGACAACTGCGGCTTCTGACGGACTGGCGGCTTCTGACTCTCGCCGCGGCGAACATGCTGTGGATGATCGGGTATTCGTTCGGGTCGAACTGGGCCACGCTGTTTCTGGTCCAGTCGTTCCGGATGACCGCGAGGGAGGCGAATGGGTACGCCTGGTTTCCGCCGCTCGCGTCTACCCTGGGGGCCTTCACGGGGGGATGGATCTCGCGCGCTGCCATCCGGCGGGGCTCGAGTCACGTACGGGGACGTGTCTTCGCCGCGTTCATCAGCGCGATCGGCTGCCTGGTGGCCGTGCTTGCCCCGATTTCTCCGACTCCTTTCTGGGCCACCATGGCGCTCGCGGCGAGTTATTTCTGGACGACGGCAGGCAGTGTCAATCTTTATACGATCCCGATCGATATCTGGGGCGGAGGGCGCGCGGGAACGGCGATTTCCGCGCTGGTATGCGCCTACGGACTGATGCAGGCGGGTATTTCACCGCTGATCGGGCATCTGGTCGATCAGTATGGATATCAGCCGGTTTGCTGGCTTGTGGCGCTGCCGCCGTTGGTAGCGTGGTTGCTGCTCCGGCGACTGGCCGCTGAGCCTGGCGTGGCGAGGTGATCGGCACTGCTGCTTTCGCCGGATCGGGCGGGGCAATATTCAATCCGGATCAACGACCAGTGGCGCATCTGTTTTCAGTGGATGGATTCAGATGCCTGCGAGATCGAAGTGACGGATTATCACTGACTGCAAATGTCTTGTCCGAAGTACTTCGTTATGACAAAAGTTCGTCCCGTTCACCCCGGCGAAATTCTCCTCGAAGAGTTCCTGTCGCCTTTGGTGCTCACGAAGAATAAACTCGCCTTCGATATAAAGGTTCCGGCCAGCCGCGTGGATCAGATTGTCAAAGGTAATCGATCCATCAGCGCGGATACCGCTCTGCGTCTGTCACGGTACTTCGGGACAAGCGCATCCTTCTGGCTCAATCTTCAATCGGCATTCGATCTGGCTGTCGCCGAGCGTACTTCGCTGCCTGAGATCAGGAAATCGGTGCACAGGTACGTTCCACCTCCGCCGGCTGTTCCCAGGGAGTCCGCCCGTCGGTGAAAAGTGGCAGGTGCGCGTTCCGGCCTCATTTTCGCGGCGGCGATCGCGTGGTATATTTATTCAATCCACTGAATAAATAATCAGCCCATGCCATTCCCTGTTGGAATTGTCGGATTCAGAGGGTATAGCGGCGCGGAAGCCGTCCGGATCCTCAGCAAACACCCCCACTGCGAACCTGTTCTCCTCGAGCACCGAACAGATGGCTCGGACGACAGCAAACTCCTGCGCAAGTCCTCGATCCGGCGCGCGCCGGCCTCGGCTGAATCGGTTGCGGCGGAGGGGCTCCGTGCGGTGCTTCTCGCCACTCCTCCCGAAGTTTCCATGGATCTGGCGCCGAAGTTCCTCGACGCCGGCGCGATCGTTGTAGATCTCAGCGGGGCATTCCGCCTTCGCACGGCCGAACGCTACAAGCATTGGTATAAAGAGGACCACACCGCCCCCGGATTGTTCGAGCAGGCAGTCTATGGCTTGCCGGAGTATACGCGCGAACAGGTCCGCGGCGCGCGGCTGATTTCGAATCCCGGTTGCTATCCGACGGCGGCGAATCTGGCGATCCGTCCGCTCGTGGCGGCAGGAATTGTGGACCGGAAATCGGGGATCATTTGTGACGCAAAAAGCGGCGTCAGCGGCGCGGGACGCAAAGCTTCTCTGAAGACCAGTTTCTGCGAAGTCACCGAGAATTTTTCGGCCTATTCCATTCTGAAGCACCGTCATGTACCGGAAGTCCTTCAGGTCAGCGACGTGGAGGAGGCCGAATTCAGCTTCACGGCGCAATTGATTCCGATTGACCGCGGCATTCTCGAAACGATTTA
>DASZUZ010000441.1:0-2361 GCA_035547415.1 Bryobacteraceae bacterium
GGCATCGTGGAAAGCCGCGGACGGTCAACTCGCGGCGGATGGCCCCCGATCGCATCTGTTCTACACGGGCCCGGTGCAGAACGCCGTTTTCAAAAACTTCGAGCTGGAAGTGGAAGCCATGGCCCGACCCGGCTGCAACTCAGGCGTTTACTTTCACACGAAATATCAGGAAAAGGGGTTCCCGATCCAGGGGTTCGAGATCCAGATTAATAACACCTTCGGAGGGGAAGGCAGCTATCGCGAGCGAAAGAAAACAGGTTCTCTGTATGGGATTCGCAATGTGTACATGCAGTTGATCCCGGACAACCAGTGGTTCAAAATCCACGCCGCCGTTCGCGGAAAAAACATTCAGATCCGATTGAACGATGTACTCGTCGTCGACTACACCGAGCCCACCCCGCCAATCATTCCGCCCGCTGAGGAGACAGGACGTTTTCTGTCGCAGGGAGCGTTTGCCTTGCAATGCCATAACGAGGGCTCAAAAGCCTTCTTCCGGCGCGTGCGGGTCAGGCCACTGCCCGATGATCTGGCGACGCCGGGACCGGTCCCCGTCGTTGACGCCGTGTTTAAGCAGATCATCAATATCGGGCGGCACAATCTGCCGATGGTGGATTACCACGTCAAGCTCGGCCGCGGGCTCACGCTGGAACAGGCGCTCGCGAAGTCTCGTCGCGACGGGATTCAGTATGGAATTGTTCTGCGGGCTGACGCAGCGGGCCGAACTGCCGCCGAGGGACTGAAGGGACAGCCGGTCTTCGTGGGAACTGATGTGACGCGGCCCGGCCAGCCTCGCTTTGGAGACTATGCCGTGACCAGCGTTCCGGCTCTTCTGGAAGCCGAGCCGGTCGACATCTTCTCCATCGCTCAGGAGCATGAACCGTCAGACGAACTCATTGCGCTCGCGGCGAAGAAGGGCGTGGCGATCGAGATCAATGACCGGCTTTCGCGACCCGGGCCCGCCGTCATACGGGCGGCGAAGGCGGCAGGGTGCAAATTCGCCTTCGGGACCGGCAATACCGGTCCCGAAGATCTGCGGCGAAGCGAGTATGGGCTGCGGATGGTTGAAGAATGCAGGCTCGGCTGGCAGGACTTCTTCCTGCCGAAGCCTCGCAATCTTACGGCGTGATCTGAAAGAATCCGAGCGTGTCCGGAAGCGTGGCCGGCGGATTTTCGAACAATGGCACGCCCGTGTACGGCGCCGTCAGAAACTGATTCGCGTCGGGATTCGCGGCGCCATTGAAGAAACTGGCAGCCTGCTTCTGCTCCGCAAGCGCGACTGAAGTCTCCGCCGGATCCGCGAATATTGTCGGGTTGCTGAGGATGCGGTGCGGAAGAATCGGGAGGCCACCCGTGTCCGGCGTCGAAATTCCGAACAACTCCGGAGCAATCGACCCGGCTATCTCGAAATGGAAAAGCCATGTGTACGGCTTTGCGTTCGCTGTCCGGACAACTGCGGACTCGGCGGGATTGGGAACTTCGAGATCCCCCAGACCGAATTGAAACAGTGTGGACCCGACAGGCAGTTTCGCGGCGTAGCTCAGCGGATCGCCCGGCATATGCAGCCAGTCGGCGACCTCGAAGGCGCCCTGAATCTGCAGCGCTCCGTCATCCGTGCTGTGCACTGTCACGCCGGGGTTGCGAAACACATATTCGTCATTGAACTGAGGTTGCATGAAGGGCAGGTTGCGGAAATACGGGGGAGCGGGCGCGGGAGGAACATTGAAAAGGGCCGGGGAAACGCCCAGCAAGTAGGATGTGGCGATCATACGGCCCGTTACGGCGAAGCGCGCCACGTCCACCGAGCTTCCGCCTGCTCCGTTCAGCACGGCCTTCTTAACGCCGGGTTCAAGAGCGCGCAGGAGCGTCCCATACGTCCCGCCGAATGACTGCCCGATGTAATAAATGCGATTCGGATCGAGATTCAGCCCGAGTCCGTTGGTCTGCTGAATCGCGTGAACGAGCGCGAACAGATCGACCGCCGTCTGACGCGCGCAATCGCGAACCGCAAGGGGGCCGCTTACAACGCAACCGTCGTCCGAACTGATGGGGGTGGACTGCAGGAGTTTGCCGCCGCGGCCGGGCGTCAGCACGATACTCGTGGAATTGTCGGAATTCGTGATTTTGACATGACTGGCGGGGCCGAATCCATGCCCGGGAATTTCGATCGCGAGCGTCGCAAACCCCTGCGACGCCAGTGTGGATGCAATGTAGGTCGGCGCGCCGAACTGATTGTCGCTGAGGCCGTGCCCGTAAATCACAACCGGGATGCGGCCGTGTCCCGGCGCCGGAGGAAGAAACACGTGATACGAGACGGGAAGCGGGAGGGCGGCGGCAATCGGCTTATTGGTCGGCGTATTGAGG
>DASZUZ010000442.1:0-2636 GCA_035547415.1 Bryobacteraceae bacterium
AGCAGGAGACGAAGGCAGTTTCTACTCCACTCACCTTCAACCTGAAGCTGCAGACACGGGCAACACTGCCGGCTGAAAACAAGGCGGGTGAAAGACCGGTTCCCGCTCACACAAGCAACGCACAACCCGCGGCGTCCGCGAGCAACAGCGCTTCCGCCCCGCGGCCGATGGGGCCAGGACGGCAGGGATCCGGCCGCGGAGGATCAGGCGGCGGGCGCGGAGGCAGCGGATCGTTTGCAGGCACCGGGCGGGGCGGTCCCGGCGGTCCCGGACGGGGTGGTCAGGGGCAGCAGGGTCAGAACGCGCAGGCCGAGACGGGATTTCAGAACCTGAGCCTCCTGCAGAGCGCGGGAGTGCAGGCCGATGGCGAGGTGGCGCCCGGTGCCCCCGGCGGAGTCGATGCGACGGCTGCGGGCGCAAACGAAGCGTTTCTCGTGAACGGAAGTATCAGCCAGGATGTGCAGTCACGTCCCGGCGATGGCTTCGGAATGGGTGGTCCGGGTGGCCTCGGGTTTGGTGGACCGGGTGGTCCGGGCGGTCCCGGTGAATTGGGGGGCGCCGGCCTCGCGGATAACGGCCCAGGAGGACCGGGGGGAGCTTTCGGCGGAGGCCGGGGCGGCCCCGGCGGTCCGGGCGGTGGATTCGGCGGAGGCGGCCGTGGCGGCTTTGGCGGCGGTCGCGGTGGGTTCGGCGGGCGAGGTCCCGGGCGCGGGCCGATGGCCAACGGCCGCGGACAGTTCGGCAATCGCATCAATCGCGGCAGAGGCCAGCAGTGGCGGCTGACGGCGCAATACAGTCTCGGCAACTCGGCGCTGAACGCGCGTCCCTACTCGTTCACGGCTCCGCAACTCGCCAACGGGCAACCCGTTCCGAAGGCCGCCTATGCGGCGAATCAGTTCGGATTTTCGGTGGGCGGACCGCTGGAGATTCCTCATTTATTCCGAAGCGACAAAACATTCTGGTTCGTGAACTACACGGGGCGACGAAATAAGAACGGCATCGATCAGATCTACACGGTACCGACGGCGGCGGAGCGCGCGGGCGACTTCTCGGGCGTCCCGCAGGCGATCTACGACCCGACAACTAACACACGATTCCCTGGAAACGTAATCCCGGCAAGCAGGATCAGCCCCACGGCGAATGCGCTACTCTCGTTCATCCCACCGCCGAACGCTCCCGGTGTCCGCAACAACTACCAACTGATTGGCGCGAACCCGAACAACAACGACAATCTCCAGGCAGTGGTCAACCAGAACATCTCGAGCAAGGACCGGCTGAACGCCAACCTGAGCTTCCAGGATAGAAATTCAGCCACCCTGCAGAGCTTCGGGTTCCGCGATCCGAGCGATGGATCGGGCCTCAACTCATCGCTCAGCTATACGCACACATTCAGCCGCTCACTGATCAACAACCTGGTGTTTTCCTTCAGCCGCAGCATCAACAATTCGTATTCTTACTTCTCGAACGGCCAGAATATCGAGGGCGAGTTGGGAATTTCCGGGACCTTCGTTACGCCGCTGACGTACGGGCCACCAGCGATTTCGTTTACGAATTTCGGCGCGCTCAATGACGCATTGCCTTCGGTCACTCGCGCCCAGACCACCGGGATCAACGACACGGTTACTCAACTGCGCGGGCAGCACAATATCAGCTATGGCGTGCTGTTCCAGCGACGGCAGAATAACCTGCTCACGACGCAGGGGGCACGCGGCTCGTTCAATTTCACCGGGGTCGCCACCCAGCAGGTCGTGGATGGATTGCCCGTGTCAGGCACGGGCTACGATTTCGCCGACTATCTGCTCGACCGGCCTTACAAAACTTCCGTCAACAACTATCTGGATGGCAATAACAGCTTCTACTTCCGGGAGTCAGTCGCCAGCGCGTATGTATCGGATGACTGGCGATGGAAGACGAACCTGTCCATCATCTCGGGCCTCCGCTGGGAATACTTCGGTCCCTATACGGAAAAGAACAACCGGATGGCAAACCTGGACGTTGCTCCGGGATATTCGAGCGTAGCGATCGTGACGCCGGGACAGACGGGACCGCTGACTTCGACGTCCTATCCGAACGGATTGATCAGGCCGCAGTATCTGCACTTTTCTCCTCGCGAAGGCGTCGCCTGGAAGCCGTGGAAAGATAAAAACCTGGTGGTGCGCGCCGGCTATGGGATCTACTACACGGGCGGCGTATACAACGCCTTCGCCAGTCGTCTTGCGCTGCAGCAGCCTTTCGTCAACGTCGTCAGCCAGACGACGAGCCCGACGAATCCGCTCACCTTGCAGAACGGCTTCAGCACGCTGCCCGGCCAGACGATTCAGAATACGTTCGCCGTCGATCCGAATTACAAGCCGGCGTATGCGCAATCCTGGAACGCACTGGTGCAGGAAACCGTGTTCCGCACGTATGTGATCCAGATTGGCTACCAGGGTACGAAGGGTACGCACCTCGATGTCCTCCAGAGCCCCAACCGCGCGCCTCTGGGATCGGCATTGAAGACGCAGGAGAACCTCGCGATTCCCTATGCCTCGACGTTTACCTACGATCTTTCGGCGGGCAACTCCGTTTACAACGCGTTGCAGATTTCATTTCTCCATCGCATGGCGCGAAACCGGTCGTTCAACCTGACATACGTT
>DASZUZ010000443.1:0-1836 GCA_035547415.1 Bryobacteraceae bacterium
GATGGAGGCCACGTGCCGATCGCAGGACGACGCGAAGGTGCTGGCGAGCCAGTTGCGGATCGTGACGGACAAGCTGAAGACGGCGCTGGCGGAAGATCCGCGGGCCCGGGGCGATGAGCTCGTGAAGGTGCTGGCGGGCGGAACGTTCGATGACAGCGGCGTGCGGGTCACCGGGCAGTGGCCGTTCAGTAAAGAACTGATTGCGAGTCTCACCAGCGGGATTTAGTACTCGATCCTTCCTTTTTCGTTGACAGGGGCATAGCTACGTTTTACGATACTTCGTATAACGTAATAGCTATGTCAGATCCTGGACTTCTTGTATTGGCGAGCCTCGCCGAAGGCGATAAGCACGGCTACGCCATGATGCTCGACATTGAGACATTTGCCGGCGTGAAACTCGGCCCGGGAACGCTCTATGGGGCGATCACGCGGCTGGAGCAGCAGGGCTGGATCCGTCCGGTGAATTCGACCGACCGGCGGCGCCCGTATTCAATCACGCCCGCGGGCCGCGGGCATTTGCAGGAAGAGCTGGCGGCGCTGAATCAGGTGGTGAGGACGGGCCTCGCCAGATTGAGGCACGCGTGAACCGGCTGGCGCGGTGGATGATCCGGCTGTATCCGGCGTCATGGCGGGCGCGGTATGGAGACGAGCTGGATGCGCTGATTTCGGACACGGGCGCGGATGCGCGGATTGTGGGGGATCTCGCGCGTGGCGGAATGCGGATGCAGATGAAGTCCTGGCCGTTTGCGTTGCTGGCGGTGGTGATGGGGTTGGCGGGGTTTGTAGCGGGAGCGGGGATTTCGTTCCTGATTCCGAGGGTTTATGAGTCGCGAGCGACGCTGCGATTGGAGGGCTCGCCCGGCAGGGCTGCAGCCATCGAAGACATCGGGCGCCTGACCAATCCCTTGTTCAGCCGCGCGAGTCTGGCGGCGATCATCAACCGGCTCGGTTTATATCGGCACGAGCAAAGGGTGGAGCCGCTCGTGGATGTCATCGACGAGATGCGGCGGGCGATTCTCATCGACTTTGCCAGTCCTCCTGGACACGCGGACATGGTCGCGTTCAATATTCGGTTTGATTACGGAGATGCGCAGAAGGCGCAGCAGACTGTCGCAGCGCTGGTCGCCGGACTTCAGGCGAAGGCATTGCAGGCGGCGAAGGAAGTCGCCGAGCACCGGCCGAAAAAAATGTGGGTCGTTGACATCCCGAACCTGCCGGTCCGTCCGGTCTCGCCGACAGAGAGAACAGTCGCACTGGCAGGAATTCTGTCTGGTTTGCTGTTCGCCGTCATCCTGCGAGCAATCTTTCGCCGCGGCTGGATTCGCAGACGATTCATTGCCGTCGCGGTTGCGATGGGTATTGCGGGGATAATTCTCTCCCAGTTAGCGGAAGCGGTTAATCGGGACCCTAATGTGCATCTGTGGACGAATCATTACCGGTCGACGGCAACGTTTGTTCTGCCGGCATCCCAGCAATCGGAAGTGAATGCGATCACCGACGAAATTCTAAGCCGGAAATCACTGGCGGGAATCGTTCAGAATCCGCGCCTCGGCATCTATTCGAGAGAACAAGCGACCACACCGCTTGAGGACGTCGTCCAGAGGATGAAAGACGGCATCTCCGTCACCCCGCATACCAACGGCGACGAGACGTTCGTCTCCGTAACGTTCGACTATTACGACCGGTACAAGGCTCAGCTAACCGTGCAGGCGCTGCTTTCGAAATATGCGGAGATCGCAGCGGCGAGACTGGGGACATCGGTTGAAACGACTCCCGCGCCGGTGATCGAGGTACTCGACCAACCCAACGCTCCGATCAATCCGGTAAAGCCGAATC
>DASZUZ010000444.1:0-4099 GCA_035547415.1 Bryobacteraceae bacterium
CTTCCGGCTTCCGCCCCTGCTTCAACCACTCGTCAATCAGCTCGTCACTGACCGGCTTTGCTGCCCTAACCTGTCTTGTTTTCTTCACTGCCGTTCTCCTTTATTGTCGGAGAACGTTTACACAGTTTTCAGCACACCCTCAGGATCGCCAGAACCATCCTCACTGTGATCCCCCTCCCGCGAATGCAGGCCTTACCCCCCACTTTCCAGGCTCGACGGTGATCCGGTCAAACGGGCTATATTAGGCAGCAACCCGGTTTTGCAGAATCATCCAATGGACGTCCGTGACTCCAGCAGGAAAGCAATCTCACCGGATCGAGAGTAGGATCGACAAATATGGCGGCCTGTATTCGTTTGCAGTGCACTCATTGCGAAACACACATTGATGTCTGGGATGAAGGCAATCCTTACTATTTCGACGAGAACGGGCGAAAGCGATACGCCTGCCACCCGAGTCCGAAGCGAAATATCTGTGTGGGATCCGATCCGTCGCTTGTCTGCCTGAACTGCAGCAGTCAATTCATTGGCGACTCGCTGGACGCCGCGCAATCGAAGTGTTCGAAGTGCGGCTCTCCGCATGTGGCCGAACCTCGCGAACTCAAAGGACGCTCATGCCCTTACTGCAAGGTCGGAGTTTTTAATGTCGACCCGAAATTCTACGCGATTTCCTGATCGCGACCGATCTGGAATGTGCGGAAAACCGGAATAATCCCAGAAATGCGGCAATATTCGCATCGGTTTCCGGCTCGCGCCGTAACGATCCGGGCGTACTGCGCCCCGGCCCCTTCACGAGAGAATCTGAAGCGCTCGCGCCTTTGCCATGCGAAGAATATGTTCGAGCTCGACGAATTGACCCGGTTCCCCGGCATAGCGCTGACCGACCTTGGGCCAGCCACGGTTTCTCGGCCCGTTAATACACCCCCACCAGCCGCCGCCCCACAAACCCGATCCTCCCCTTCACCCGCCCCAGCTTCCACACCCCCAGCGCCAGCGCAAGCACCAGATCGTCATGCTCCCCGGCCCGCTCCGCCCCCACCCCCTCACCCCCGAACCGCCCCGGCCGGGGCGTTATCCGCACATCCACCATCTCCCGCGTCAGCGCCCGCAACTCCCGCAGCCCGCCCGAGATCCTCAGATCCCCGCTCTCCAGCAGCACCTGCACCCCGGCGATCAGGTCCCGCTTCGGCACGTTCCAGCCCACCACCGTCTGCGTCTCCCGCTCCCCGCCCGTAATCGTCACCGCGGCCACCTCGCACCCCAGCCGCGCCGCCCGCAGCATCTCCACCACCGGAGCCCCCACGCCCGTCGCATCCACCGCCACCGAGCACCTTCCCGCCAGCCTCTCGCTCAGTGCAATCTCCCGCACCCGCTCCACCACCCGCGGATAGCTCGTTCCCAGCGGCACCCGCTCCACATGCCGCACCATCACGACATCGCGGGTATCCCGCTCCACCACCGCGATCGCCGTATGGTCCCGCCTTTGCCCCAGATCCACTCCGATTGCAAACGAATTCAAATCCATTTCCCGAAACTCCCCCGTATCCTCACCACGTCGACCCCAGGTCCAGCGCATCCACCGACGGGTCCACCGCCGCCTCCACCAGGTCCCGGTCGAACACGCCCGCCCCGCTGTCCATGAATTCGCACAGATACTCCCGCGCGAACTCCACCGGACCCATCTCCGCCCGCTCTTCTTCCAGAAATTTCTTCGAAATCCGCTCGCACTCCGTCGCCGGTCCGCGCACCCGCGCCCACTCCGGCCCGCCATGCGTCCAGATCTCGTAGAAGAACCCGCGTTTCCCGTACGGCGTGCTCAGCAGCCACAGATCCCCGTCCCCCACCGCCAGCATCGGACGCAGCGCCCGGTACATCTCGTCCGGCACCCTGGACGCCTCGTCGATCAGCAGCAGCGACACCGCCGAAAACCCGCGCACCTTCGCCTCCGTCCCCGGCAGCCCCACGATCCGCGATTCGTTCGGGAAGAGCAGGGAAGTCGAGTTGTCTCCGTCCCCGCGCGGCGCGTGCCCCAGCCGCGCCGTCATCCCCGCCGCCTTCCGCACGAACTCCGCCGACTGCCGCTCCGACGGGCTCGCCACCAGCACCAGGCTCTTCGGACGCGCATACGCCCGGTGCACCGCCTTCACCGCCGCCACCGTCGACTTCCCCCACTGCCGCGAGCAGTTCAGAATCCCGCGCTTCGACGCCGATTCGAGCACCTCCGTCTGCCGGGCATCCGGCTCGATCCCGAGCATCTCCCTCGCGAACCGCAGCGCGTCCGGAGGCTCCTCCGGCCCCCGGACGTTCGCTCCTCCGATTTGTCGTTTGAACGTACCGAACACGCTTCTTCGTACCATCGGCCGCCGGAAAATCGCGCAGCCGGAAGCCCGGTCACGAGCTGCCTGTACGGAAAATGCCTCGCAAATCCAATGATTTACCGGACGGAAAAAGAAAATATGCGCCGCTGTGATCCTGTGTTTCGGCAACGGGAGGAATTGCAGTGACGGCCGGCGAACGGATTGCGGCCAGCTGCGAAAGCGCAAAGAAATCCGCCAGACCTCTGATTGTCGCCGCCGGGTTGGATCGGACTCCCTTCCGTGCCGGCACCCACCCCGTTCGCCGGAAGCTTCCTCTTTGCGATTGAAGAAAGAGATCCGGTGTAACGTTCGCTCGCTTCAGCAGTATTCGTCTTTAGCGGCATTCCGCGCCGGAGGCTCGCCTTCCCGGCGCGCGGCGCGGCTCGACCGGATGAATGCCGTTTGAGGAATAAAACATGTTCGACGACGTGCTTCAGGATGTCCGCTACGCGCTCCGTGCCTTGCGCTCGAGTCCCGGGTTTGCCGCCATCGCGATTCTGTCGCTGGCTCTCGGCATTGGCGCCAATACGGCCATCTTCAGTCTGATCGATGCCGTCATTCTGAAAACGCTGCCGGTGAGCCATCCCGAACAACTCGTCCAGCTCGTCATGACGACGGAAGGCGGCACGACGTTTACGAATCCCCTTTGGGAGCAGGTGCGTGACCGTCAGGATGTCTTCTCGGGAGCCTTCGCCTGGAGCCCGGTTCGACTCAACCTGGCGGGGGGAGGCGAGGTTCGCAACGCAAACGCCAGTTGGGTCAGCGGGGAGTTTTTCAGCATGCTCGGCGTACAGCCTCTTCTTGGGCGAACGTTCACTGCGGCCGACGATAAGCGCGGTTGCCCCGTGATCGGCGTGCTCAGCTACGACTTCTGGCGGAGGGAGTACGGGGGCACGGCCGGCGTCTTCGACCGTCGCCTGACGCTGAACACCCATCCCGTTCGGATCGTCGGTGTCGCTCCGCGGGGATTTACCGGTATCCAGGTGGGGGAAGCGGTTGACGTCTACCTGCCTCTATGCGCGGAGGGTACGCTTGTTCGCGAAAACTCCGCACTCGACAAGCGCGCGAACTGGTGGCTATGGATTTTTGCGCGCCTCAAGCCGGGTATCGGCGAGCAACAGGCTTTGGCTCGCCTGAATACTCTTGCCCCGCGGATCCTTGCCTCGACAATGCCCTCCGGGTACCCGCCCGACGCGCGGAAATACCATCTGAACCGGCGGTTTGACCTGCTCCCTGGCGCCTCTGGCTATTCGAGCATCCGCCGCGATTACACGGCCGCCCTCTACACGCTGATGGCCGCCGTTGGCGTGGTGTTGCTGATCGCCTGTGCCAATGTCGCCAACCTCCTCATCTCCCGCGCTTCGGCGCGGCGGAAGGAAATTGCGATTCGCATGGCAATCGGCGCGGGGCGCGCCCGGCTCATTCGGCAGTTGCTTGCCGAAAGCCTGCTTCTTTCCTCGATTGGCGCCGTTCTCGGCGTCGTATTTGCGGAGTGGGCGAGCCGGCTGCTCGTGCGGTTTCTGGACACCGGCGACTCGACCGTCTTTCTCGATCTCTCGATCGATGTTCGCGTACTCGCTTTTACCATGGGAGTCGCCGTCGCTACGGGTATCCTGTTCGGGCTCGCGCCGGCCTGGCAGGGGACGCGTGTCGACCCGCACTCGGCCATGAAGGCCAATGCGCGCGGCGTGGTGGAATCGCAGGCCCGGTTCGGCCTCGGGAAGATGCTGGTCACGGCGCAGGTC
>DASZUZ010000445.1:0-1651 GCA_035547415.1 Bryobacteraceae bacterium
TTGTTTCGGGTGCCATTTCGAAGACCATCAACATGCCGGAAGAGAGCACGGTGGAAGACGTGATGGAGGCGTACATCGAAAGCTGGCGCCTCGGTCTGAAGGCCGTTGCGATCTATCGCGACAATTCGAAGAAATCCCAGCCGCTCAGCTCGGGTTCGGCGAAGGGCGAGAAGAAGGCGTCGGCTTCGCTGCTGACCACGAAGGAAGCAACCAACGTCGTCGAAAAAGTGGTCTTCCGGCCGGTGCGTCGTAAACTCGAAGACGACCGGGCATCGCTCACACACAAGTTCTCGATCGCAGGGCATGAAGGGTACGTCACGGTCGGGTTGTATCCGGACGGGACGCCGGGCGAATTATTCATCCGGATGGCAAAGGAAGGTTCGACCATCGCGGGTATCATGGACAGCTTCGCGACCTCGATCAGCTACTGCCTGCAGTACGGCGTGCCGCTGAAGTTCCTGGTGGCGAAGTTCGGTCACGTGCGGTTCGAGCCGATGGGCTGGACCGGAAATCCGCAGATCCCGTTCGCGAAGTCGATTCCGGATTACATTTTCCGATGGATGGGGCTGAAGTTCCTCGGACCCGAATACGCAGAGAATGAGGCGGGCGCCCCGCCGGCGCTGCGGCCGACTGAGGAAAATCAGCAGGAATCGCTGCCGTTCCAGGCGTCGGTCGCGTCGGATGCCCCGCTTTGCGCCGAATGCGGTGGGATGATGACGCGCAACGGAAGCTGCTATAAGTGCGAGAACTGCGGCGGCACGAGCGGCTGCAGCTAAGCTACGGCTCCCCGGCTTTGCGCGGAAGGCGGCGGAACGCGGAACCGAAGCGTTCAAACCCGGTATAACCGGAGTTATACTACAGTCATGAAGACTGCTGTTTCGGTGCCTGACGATCTCTTTCGCCAGGCAGACGCCGCCGCCCGCCGCCTGCGGGTCTCACGCAGCGAGTTCTACTCGAAAGCAATCGAAGAATTTCTGAAGAAGCAGTCCGGCAGCGCGATTACCGAACGCCTGAACGACGTCTACTCCCGCCATACTGCAAAAGTCGATCCGGCCCTGCACAGTGCCCAGGTCAGGTCTTTGAAGAAAGAAGTCTGGTAAGTGGATAGTCTCCTGCGCGGAGAAATCTGGTGGGCGGATCTCCCCGGGCCGCGCCGTTCCGAGCCCGGCTATCGCCGTCCGGTGCTGATCATCCAGGCAAATTCATTCAATCTGAGCCGTATTCAGACCGTCATCGTAGCAACGATCACGTCAAACCTCGAACTGGCGGAGGCACCCGGCAACGTAGCCCTCTCCGCTCGTTCTTCTGGCCTGTCGCGGGATTCCGTCGTCAACGTCTCTCAGTTAATGACGCTGGATCGCAGCTTTCTGTCCGAATATGTTGGCTTGCTTCCTCCGCGGCTGCAACGTGCAGTGGATGAAGGATTACGAACGATCCTGCAGTTGTGACGGCCTCTCGTTCGATCTTTGACTGGCCGATTATTATCCTTCGAGATTGTCGAGACGCCGCTCGTGCGCCTCGGCGATTCGCGCCAGCGCACTGATGCTGGCGGCGTCCTTATTGCTCACCTCGACCAGTTTTTCAATCGAAGCGGTAAGCCGCTCAATGCGCCGGTCCTGAGCTTCGTTCGCATGGCTCATCAGTTCGAGGT
>DASZUZ010000446.1:0-1630 GCA_035547415.1 Bryobacteraceae bacterium
TCGATCACGCCGAATTCGTGCGCGTACCGTTTCTCCACCGGAATCGCCGCAACCGTGCATGCCGCGTTCAGATTTTCGTGGAACTCGATCATGTGCGCCACGTTCATCCGGTAAATATGATCGGCGCCGAAAATCGCCACCACATGGGGCTCGGCCTGCTCGATCAGGTTGATGTTCTGATAAATCGCGTCGGCCGTTCCCTGGTACCAGGTCTCCCCGATCGACCGCATCTGGGCCGGTACGGGAATAATGAACTGATTTTTCAGGATTCCGCCTGTCTGCCATCCTTCGTTGAGGTGCTGCAGCAGACTTTGACTGCGGAACTGCGTCAACACATAGATGGAATGGATTCCGGAGTTGATGAAGTTGCTCAACACGAAATCCACGATTCGATATTTTCCGCCAAAAGGAACAGCAGGCTTGGCGCGTTCTTTGGTTAGGGGATAAAGCCGGGTTCCTTTGCCGCCGGCGAGAATGATTCCGAGGACCCGCAGTCGCATCGCATGGTCATTGTCAAACAAAGCCGCGAGATTCCGCAACCGCAATGTGATAGCTTACGGCGATGAGCAAGACATGGATGCTCCCGCTCGCGCTCGCCGCCGCCTATATGGCGGGCCGTGCTGACGTTTCCCGCAGCGTCCGGCTGGAGAATGCCCGCGTGAAGGTCAGCGAACTGGATTACGAGCCGGGCAAACCGCGCGAAAAATCCATCCGGCCCGCCGATCAGGTCATCGTATTTCTGGACAACTCGAGGTACGAACGGATCGACCCCGATACGGGCGCGAAAGAAGTCCGCACGCGTAAGTCAGGCGACATAATCTGGCACAACAAAGGCGAGGTTGCCCCCGTGCTCACCAACCTCGACAAAAAGACCTACCGGACTCTGGTCATCGAACTGAAATAGGAAGCCCCACTCACTCACCCGGGTCATTCACAACCTGAAAGACTCTATGTGGGGCCGGGGCTGCGCCCCGCCGCCGGGCTTCCGCCCGGCGCAGCCCCGAGTCTGGTGAGTTGCTCTCCCGACGCCGAAAAATTCTCCGGCGCCAGCCACCGCTCGAACGCCGCCTTTCGCGCCGGCCATTCAACATCCAGCATCGAAAACCACGCCGTATCGCGGTTTCGGCCTTTCACAATCATGTGCTGCCGGAAGATCCCCTCGAAAGTGAATCCCAGCCGCAGCGCCGCCCGCCGGGAGGGCTCGTTCAGGGCATTGCATTTCCACTCGTATCGGCGATAGCCCAGATCCTCGAACACATACCGCGCCAGAAGGTACATCGCCTCGGTCGCTTGCCTGCTTCGTTGCAGCGCCGGACTGTACACGATGCTCCCGACCTCCACCACACCGTGCTTCGGTTCGATCCGCAACAGCGACGCAATGCCGAGCGCTCGACGCGATCCGGCATCGGTAATGGCGAAAAACAGCGGATCCTCGGAAACAGCCTTCGCTCGCAGCGCCGTGTCGAACGGCTCGCGGTCGGCGAACGGGCCATCCGCCATATAGTCCCAAAGCGCGGAGTGCTCCATTCCGCCGGTTCCTTCCCACAGCGCTTCGCCGTGCTTTTCAGGATCCAGAGGCTGTACGGTCACGTACCGGCCCCGAAGCGTGACGCGTTCCGGCCGTGTCACT
>DASZUZ010000447.1:0-4143 GCA_035547415.1 Bryobacteraceae bacterium
GAGTATAAGAAGGATCCGCTGTTCGCCGAGAAGGAAAGCGAAACCGCTCCGAAAGGCCTGACCATTTTCCCGCAGCAGTGGGAATACAAAGGCTACGCGTGGGGCATGGCGATCGACCTGACCGCCTGCGTCGGCTGTAATGCCTGCGTAGTGGCATGCCAGGCGGAGAATAACATTCCGGTGGTCGGGAAAGAGCAGGTGCTCAATACCCGTGAAATGCACTGGATCCGTATCGATCGCTATTACAAAGGCACGCCGGAGAATCCGGAGACCTACTTCCAGCCTGTCGCCTGCCAGCACTGCGAGTCGGCGCCCTGCGAACTGGTTTGCCCGGTAGCGGCGACGGAGCACGACCAGGAGGGCCTGAACAACATGGTTTATAACCGTTGCGTCGGGACCCGGTACTGTTCGAACAACTGTCCTTATAAAGTGTGCCGGTTCAACTTCCTGTTGTTCAACGACTGGGAGACGGAAAGCTTGAAGTTGCAGCGCAATCCCGATGTTACGGTCCGCAGCCGCGGCGTCATGGAAAAGTGCTCCTTCTGCATTCAGCGAATCAATTACGCGAAGATCACGGCGGAGAAGCAGGATCGCAAGGTGCAGGATGGCGAAATCGTCCCGGCCTGCGCCGCGACGTGTCCGTCGCAGGCCATCATGTTCGGCGATCTGAACGATCAGAACAGCAGAGTTTCGCAGTGGAAGCGCGAGAAGACAAATTATTCATTGCTCGGCGAGCTGAATACGCGTCCGCGCACCACTTACCTTGCCGAGGTTCGTAACCCGAATCCGGAACTGGGTGGGGAGGCGTAGGGAAATCTTATATGGCACAACCGGTCGAACTTCCCGATAAGATCTATGTCGGACCGGTCATCGACGAGGGCCACAGCCTCGCGTCGGTATCGGACAAAGTCGGCGGCATCGTACTCAAGCGGAAGATTACGCTCGGGTGGGTTTTCGGATTATTACTCTCGTTCGCGGTACTCCAGAACCTGATGGCAGGAGCCACGTGGCTCATCGTCAAAGGCGTCGGTGTCTGGGGTATCAACATCCCCGTCGGCTGGGGATTCGCGATCGTCAACTTCGTCTGGTGGATCGGTATCGGCCACGCCGGCACGCTGATTTCCGCGATTCTCCTGCTCCTGAATCAATCCTGGCGAAACGCGATCAACCGTTTTGCGGAAGCCATGACGTTGTTTGCCGTCATGTGCGCCGGCATGTTCCCGGTGTTGCATACAGGCCGCCCGTGGCTCGCTTACTGGCTCTTCCCGTATCCGAACACGATGGACCTCTGGCCGCAGTTCCGCAGTCCGCTGCTCTGGGACGTGTTCGCAGTTTCGACGTACTTCACCATTTCCGCGGTCTTCTGGTATGTGGGTCTCGTGCCCGACCTCGCGACTCTGCGCGACACGGCCAAGACGCGGTTCGGGCAGGTTGTATACGGGGCCCTTTCGCTGGGTTGGCGCAATTCCGCGCGGCACTGGCAGCGGTTTGAGAAGGCGTCGCTGCTTCTGGCGGGACTCGCAACGCCGCTCGTCGTCTCCGTCCACACAGTTGTCAGCTTCGACTTCGCGGTTTCGATCGTTCCCGGCTGGCACACAACAATCTTCCCGCCCTACTTCGTCGCTGGCGCGATCTACTCCGGCTTCGCAATGGTGCTCACGCTGATGATTCCGGTCCGGAAGTTCTACGGCCTCGACGATATCATCACGATTCGCCATCTGAACAACATGGCCAAAGTCACCCTGGCGACGGCCATGATAGTGGGTTACGGATACTCGATGGAGGCGTTCTTCGGGTACTTCAGCGCCGATACCTATGAGCGGTTCATGATCTGGAACCGTATGACCGGACCGTACGCGATCTTCTACTGGTGCCTGATCTTCTGCAATATCGTGACTCCGCAGACTCTGTGGTTCAAGAAGGTTCGTACCAGCCCTGGCATTCTCTGGATCGTCTCTATCGTCGTGAACATCGGTATGTGGCTCGAACGTTTCGTTATCGTCATCACGAGCCTTCACCGTGACTTCCTGCCGTCGAGCTGGTCGATGTACTGGCCCACCATCTGGGATTGGGCAGTCTTCACCGGAACGCTCGGCCTGTTCATGACGCTGATATTCCTGTTTGTCCGTGTTCTGCCAATGATTACCATCTTCGAACTGCGCATGCTCCTGCCCGGAGCGAGCGTGAAGGAGCCGGTGGCGCAATGAGCGTGCATACCATCGAAGAGCAGGAGATGCTCTACGGGCTGATGGCGGAGTTTGAAACGCCCGGCGAACTCGTGGCGGCCGCGCGGCGGACCCGTGAGGCCGGATTTCGGAAGTTCGACGCCTACGCGCCCTATCCGATTCACGAACTCGATGGCGCGATGGACCTTCACGACAACCGCGTATCGCTGGCTACCCTGATTGGAGGCCTGTTCGGCTGCGTTGGGGGCTTCAGTCTGTGCGCCTGGTGTTCGTCCGTAGCGTTGCCTCTGAATATTGCCGGACGTCCACTGGTCAGCGTTCCGATGTTCATCCCGATCACCTTCGAGTGCACCATTCTGATCGGCGGTCTGACGGCCGCGATCAGCATGATCCTGATGAACGGATTGCCGCAGCCTTATCACCCGGTATTTAACGTGGAACGGTTCGCCAACGCCGCCAGGAACAAATTCTTCCTCTGCATCGAGGCAGAGGATCCCAATTTCGATCGCGAGATGACGGCAGGATTCCTCGAAAGCCTCGGTCCTGAAGAGATTGCGGAAGTGCCCCGATGAGAACGCTCTCCCGGAATCACCTCTCGTGCCTGGTTCTCGCGGGCGCCGCAACGCTCGGTCTCGCCGGTTGCTCGCGGCTGGACATGCAGGATCAGCCGAAATACAAACCGCAGCGCGAGAGCGATTTCTTCGCGGACGGCCGCAGCGGGCGCCCCGAGCTCGAGGGCACGATCGCGCGCGGCGCGCTCCAGGATGACACCGCATTTTATACAGGCAAAGATGCCAAAGGCGACGATATCGAAGCCTTCCCTTTGCCCGTGGACAAAGCGCTGATCAAACGGGGACAGCAACGCTACGAAACTTACTGTTCACCCTGTCACGGCCGGATCGGTAACGGTCTGGGGATGATTGTCCGCCGCGGATTCAAGCAGCCGCCCTCATATCACATCGATCGACTGCGCAATGCGCCGGTGGGTCACTTTTACGATGTGATCACCAACGGCTACGGAGCGATGCTGAACTACGCGTCGCAGGTGCTGCCGCGTGACCGCTGGGCCATTGTCGCCTATATCCGCGCGCTGCAGTACAGCCAGAACGCGAACATCAACGATCTGCCAGCCGAAGCGCGGGCGAAGGTGCCCGGCGCTGGCCAGGCGCTCACTCCGGAACAGAAATCCGCTCAGCAAAACCAACCTCTCGTGCCGCGCGACACGGATTTCTATAACTTCCCAGCCGAACCCGCGACGCCGGCCGGTGTTCCCGGCGCAATCGGCGCGGGCGCTCGCAAGCCTTCCAACCAGCCAGAGAGAAAATGACGACGACGGAACAAAGTTACGCAACCGCACCGGAACTGAGCGATACGCTGAAGCGGTATTCGTCCATCGCGACGTTCATCGGGCTTGTCTTCCTCGCGCTGACCGTCGCGGGTATCTTCCTTCCGGGTGGCGGATGGGAACAGTTCCTGCGCTCGTACCTTGTCGGCTTCTGGCTTTGGCTCGGGGCCGGCGCGGGCTGCCTGCTGATTCTGATGACTCAGTATCTGACCGGCGGCGCATGGGGAGTCGTGATCCGGCGGCCGCTGGAAGCAGGCGCGAAGACACTGTATATCATGGCGTTTCTCTTCCTGCCGCTGTTGCTGTGGCACGAGAAAATCTATTGGTGGACCACTCCGGAAGGACTGGCCGATAAAGTCATCCGCGCCAAGAGTCTTTATCTGAACGTGCCGTTTCTCTGGATCCGGTACGTGATCTACGCGGCGTTTCTGCTGATCTTCACGAAACTGTTGTTGAGCTGGTCGAAAAGCGAGGACGAAACCAGATCGGTGGACTTCTCAAGCCGGCTCGAAAAGCTCAGCGGACCCGGTGTCCCGTTGTTCTTCCTGCTGATGACCTTCTGTTCGGTCGACTACCTGATGACGCTCGAACCCTATTGGTTCTCCACGGTGT
>DASZUZ010000448.1:0-4850 GCA_035547415.1 Bryobacteraceae bacterium
ATATGAAACAGGGCGTGCTCGGGGAACTGCCGGACGCGCGCCTGGCCATGCAGTCGCCGCCGGCCGTGTACAAAGACATCGTCATTACCGGAAGCAACAACAACGAGCCGGCGCCGAGCGCCGGCGCTTACGGCGACGTCCGCGGCGGGGATGCGCGCACGGGAAAGCTAGTCTGGACGTTCCATACGGTCCCTCGCAAGGGTGAGCCGGGAAACGAAACCTGGGAAGGTGACAGCTGGAAGAACCGCTCGGGCGTCAATAACTGGGGATTCATGACGGTGGACCTCAATCGCGGCATGGTGTTCATTCCGCTGGGGTGCCCGACGACCGATTTCTACGGCGCGGACCGGCATGGAAACGGTCTTTACGGCAATTCGCTCGTCGCGGTGGACGCAGCCACGGGAAAGGTCCGGTGGTACCAGCAGCTCGTGCATCACGATTTATGGGATTACGATCTGGCCGCGCCACCCGCGCTGATTGAAGTCACGAGGCGGGGGGAAAAGATTCCGGCAGTGGCTCAGGTCACCAAAATGGGGATGCTTTTCGTGTTTGAACGGGAAACAGGGAAACCGGTGTATGGAATGGAAGAGCGTCCCGTGGCACAGAGTAAAGTTCCGGGAGAACAGACCTCTCCCACGCAGCCATTTCCTTTGAAACCGCCGCCCCTGGCGAAAACGTCGTTCAAGCCGGAAGATATTTACGACGCGACGCCGGAGCATGCCGCTTTCTGCAAGGCGCTCTGGGCGGACCAGCACATGTTCACCGAAGGCCCGTTCACGCCGATGCCGCTCGAAGGGAACGCACTGACCTGGCCGAGCACGCTGGGAGGAGGTAACTGGAGCGGCGTCTCGGTCAATCCGAAGCTGGGATATCTGTTCACGAACGTGATGAACCTCGCCCAGTGGGGCCACATGGAGAAGAAGGTGGACCCGAAGACCGGCGCTATCACGTATACACGTACCGCGGCCTTCGGCGGATCGTACGCGCGGTTCTGGGATCCGAAGACGCGGATTCCCTGTCAGAAGCCGCCGTTCGGTGAACTGGTCGCCGTTGACCTGAGCACGGGAGACATTGCGTGGAAGGTTCCGCTGGGGATCGTCGAATCGCTCGAAGCGCGAGGCGTACACCACACGGGCGCGCTGAATCTGGGCGGGAGCATTGCGACCGCGTCCGGGCTGGTATTTATCGCCGCCACGAACGATAATCGGTTTCGAGCTTTTGACGCACAGTCGGGGAAAGAGCTGTGGGCCGGGCAGATCGATGCGGACGGCCAGGCGACGCCAATTACGTATATGGGCAAAGATGGCCGGCAGTTTGTCGTCATCATGGCGGGTGGCGGAGGCTACTGGGGCGCCCCCGGCGGAGACGCGTTGATCGCTTTCGCGCTGCCGTCCAGCAAGTAACAAGGAGGTTGCGATGAGATCGCTGCAAACCGCACTCGTGGGGCTGCTTGCGACGATTGCTGTTTTCAGCGACACGGGCTTCACGCCGCGACCGGACCCCTCGGATTATCAGGCGCACCAGGATACGAAGGGCGGAACCATAGCGGCGAGCGTTCTTTCCCCCGGGCAGGTGGCGAAGATCTTCTCACGGGACGTCAGCCGGAAGTATGCCGTCGTGGAAGTGGCTGTTTACCCCCGGACAGGCCAAACAGTGGAGATTTCGGCGGTCGATTTCATGCTGAAGAGCAACGCGGAAGAGCGGAGTCTCCCGGCCTCGCCGGGAGAGGTTGCAGGCATTCGCCGGACTCAGCAACCCTCCGGTCCCGGATTGCCAGTGCATGTTGTCGGCGAAGCCGGAGTCGGTTACGGAACCCGCACCAATCCGGTGACGGGGCAGCGCGAACATGGATGGGACACGTACAGCGCGGTGGGGGTCGATAACCGGCCGCAGCCGGATCCCCCACCATCGACGTCGAACAGCGGACCCTGGATTCTCGAAGGCAAGCTCCGCGGCCTCGAATTGCAGGAAGGCCAGACGTCCCGACCCGTGGCAGGATACTTGTATTTCCCGGTCCGCAGAATAAAAAGCAACAAAATGGATATTTCGCTCGAATATTCGACCCGCGATGACCGGGCGATCCTGGCGTTTCCCTCAAAGTAAAGCAGGATATTGTCTCCGATGGGTCCGGTAATATTTTCATTCCGGGCCAGAAGCTGTACGATAATCTCTACAAGTTCATGCGCGCGGTTGTCACACCGATCGGCCCATCGTCTCGCGATCAGCGGCAAGGCTCGTGGTCGCTGCTGGAAATCGCGCCGCCCGGCACGGCGCCGGTGCCCTGGGGCATCCTTCTGCGGGATACCGGGAACGACAAACTGGCTCTCCGGCTGCGCGGCACGGAAGGCCTCGGCGACCTGACAGACACACTGGAAGAAGAGGATCTCGATATCCTCGATTTTCTGCAGGACGATTTGCTGTCGAAAGCCGAGGAAATGGGCGCTGAAGCTTTGCTGGCCTCGTTCGAAGAATCGCTTTCCGGGTTTCTCCGCATCAGCGATTCGACGGCGATCTCGTGGCATGGCGACGCCCAACGGACGGCCGACCTTCTCTTCGATCAGTATGTGGACCGGCAGATCCGCCCCTACGTCACGCATCTGCCGCTTTACGGCTTGCGGGCGGCCGCCACGAAGTTCGGCGAAGGCAGCGAAGGGGACATCGAGCGGTGGGTGCGCGCCCCGGAGCATCTGCGGTTGACGGAAGATCTGTTCGCAGCCCGCGTGGTCGGCCGGTCGATGGAGCCGTTGATCCCCGACGGCAGTCTCTGCGTTTTCCGCGCGGGCGTCCGGGGGAGCCGGCAAGGCAGGCGGCTGCTGATCGAAAAATTCGGTGAGACCGATTTCGCGAGCCGCTACACGGTCAAGCGCTATACGAGTACAAAGACTTCTGACGGCGAGACATGGGAGCATAGCGGAATCCGCCTCGAGCCGCTTAATCCCGAATTCGAAGCATTCGATCTGGGGACGGACGAATTCCGGGTGATCGGAGAGTTCGTCGAGGTGCTGGGCTTCTGATTCACGCCGCGGCGTTCCGCAAGGCGCTGCTTGCCTGGTACGGCGAGAAGCGGCGCGATCTTCCCTGGCGCGAAACGACGGACTTTTACCGGGTCTGGATATCGGAGATCATGCTCCAGCAGACGCGCGTGGAAGCCGTCATTCCGTACTACCGGCGGTTTCTCGAACGCTTCCCCGATGCTCACGCGCTGGCTGCCGCGCCCGAACCCGATGTGCTCACGGCGTGGAGCGGACTCGGCTATTACAGCCGCGCCCGCAATCTGCGCCGGGCAGCCCGGCAGATCGCAGCGGAGGGCTTTCCGGCCAGTTTCGATGCCGTGCTGTCACTTTCCGGCGTGGGGCCCTATACGGCTGCAGCGATTGCGAGCATCGCGCTGAATCTGGCGCATGCGGCAGTGGACGGCAATGTGATCCGCGTGATCAGCCGGCTGACAAACGACGCATCCGAAATCATGCAGAGCGCCACCCGGCAGCGCTTTGCGGAGGAAGCAGAGCGACTGCTGGACCGGGCGCGTCCGGGCGATTTCAATCAGGCCATGATGGAACTCGGCGCAACCGTCTGCCTGCCTCGCGTTCCGCTCTGCGGCGAGTGTCCCGTCGCGAGCTTGTGCGCCGCGCGGGCTGAGGGCCGGGAGCGGATGCTTCCGGTAAAGCTGAAGAAGAACAGCACGCGGGATGTGCCGCTCGAGCTGGTTCTGCTGGAACAAGACGAAGCTGTCTTTCTGGTGCAGAGGGACGCCGGAGACCGCCGGCTTGCGGGCTTTTGGGAGTTGCCGGAGCGGGCTCTTTTCGGCGGGCTGCGCGGCGCGGTGGTGGCGGAGTTCTCGCATCAGATCGTGAATGACCGGTTCCGGATTGAGGTGCGGAAGGCCCGGACACCGAAGCAACTGCCGGAGGGACGGTGGTTCGCGGCCGGGGAACGGCTGCGCGTCCCGATGACGACCATCACGCGCAAGGCACTGGATGCGGTATCCGCCGCGGGAAGTTAGCGCAAGCTACACAAGAGCAACCTGCTCTTCGTCGGGTTCCGCTCAACAATACCAGGGTTCCGTCAGATAAGGGACGGTCGAACGATCGGGCAGCATAAAATCGGGGGGCGCTCCCGAGGCCCGCTCCCAGATTCTTCCAAATGTTTCGGCCCGGCTCGCGCCACGGCGATCCGCCGCGCGGATGATCTTCTGAAGATCCGCGCATAGCTGGTCCATGCGCGGGTCGGGGTGTTGCCATCGATGGGACAGCGTGCGGGCATCGAATCCGCCGACGCTCGGATCATGCAGTTCGAGCAGCCGGGAGCCAGCGGGAATCAATAAACGGATGGCTAACTGAATGGGCGCAACGTTTTCGATCAGGTCCAGATCGCGGATGACGCGCAGCAGGTCGAGATACGCATCTCTGGTCGTCCACGGGGTGAACGCGACGAAGGTTGGCAGGATAGTGAGGCCGTGTTCGCGGGTGAGGCGCAGGGCCTCGAAGAAGTCGCTGCTGGTGTGCCCCTTCTCGAGTTTGGCGAGCACGACGTCATCGAGCGATTCCACGGCGCTCGTAATGAACAGGCATCCTGTTCGCGCCAGGACTGGCAACGCCGCCGGGTGTTTCAGCAGATGCTCCACCTTGACGGTGACATCGAAAGAGACCTCTGGAAACTCCGCGTGCAGCGCTTCGACGAGCGGCAGGGCGTGACCTGGACCGTTCAGAAAATCGGGATCGCCAAAGGTGATGTGGGCTGCGCCCGCCCCGACCTGCCGCCGGATGTCTTCCAGGACGATCTCGCGAGGGACCACCCGGAACTTCCCGTTATAGACAGGCACGATGGGGCAGTGCCGGCAGAGATGTTTA
>DASZUZ010000449.1:0-5872 GCA_035547415.1 Bryobacteraceae bacterium
TCTTTCGCTGCCGCGATCACGATCCGGCCATCGCCGCAGCCCAGATCGTAAACGGTGTCCCCGGGCTTTACGTCGGCCAGCTTCAGCATGGCGTTAACGGCTTCGGGCGTGGTGGGTACGTACGGTACATCCGGCGCCCGGTGGGTCTGAGCGCTCTGCGGAGCGGCCAGTCTGACGAGGAGTAGCGGGACAACCAGGGAAGAGCAGAGGATCGATCTCCTGAGGAGCATTGGATTGACCTCCGGTGTCCACGTTATCGCAATGGAGACCCGATGGCATTCGTCCCGGAAGGGTATGCGTCCTCTCTGTCGTGGTCCATGGCACGTTCAGCGGGCCGGCGGGTCGCTGGTCTATACTGAACGCAAATGAATTCCGAGGTCAGACGGGCCTCGCTCGCCCTGGCAGTCGCTTTCCTTCTGTTTCCCCGACACGCTCATGCTGAAGCGCAATGGATCAAAGCCCGCCTGGGATCCTTTGAAGCCATCAGCGATAACGGACGGAAATCCGCGGTTCAGGGGCTCAGCCAGTTTGAGCAGTTCCGGTTCGCGCTCGGAACCGTGATGGGAAAGCCCGATCTCCGGCTCGACCCGCCCCTCCGCATCATCGTCTTCCGGAATACGCAGGAGATGCCGCCCGGCTGCGAAGGTCTGCACACCGGCCGCGATCGGTTGATGGCCTGCATTACGGCCGAAGGCCAGCTTCCCGCAAGCCTGGTCCGGCAGTTGACGCAGCGGCTCCTCGAAGAAAACTTCGCCACGATGCCCGCACCGACGGAGCGGGCTCTCGAAACGTTCTTCAGTACGGTTCAATCGAACGCCGTGCGCGTCACCTGGGGCGCGCCGCCTCCGCACGCCGAACGTACGCGCGAGTGGGCTCTCCTGCACCGCCTGATCATTCAGCCCGATTATTCCGGCCGCGCGCATATCTACCTGCACAACCTCGCATCCGGCATGGACTCGAACGGCGCGATCCGCAGTCTCAGCGAAGATCCCGCGAAGTTCAATGCGGAGGTCGATCGCTACTTTGCAGCCGGCGTTTTCACCACTGCGGCGGCGCCGAACCGCCCGCTCAACCCGGACCGCGACTTCGCCACGACCATGCTGACAACCGATGAGGGGCAACTCGCGCGTGCAGACCTGCTCACGCCCGGTTCCGCCGCCATCTATCAGGCTCTCCTCAAAGACGGAAAGCATGTGGCCGAAGACAATGAAGGCCTGTCCATCCTCGCGGCTCGCGCGGGCGATTCGGAAAAGGCCCGAAGCTACATGGAAGCCGCGAGGTCCGCCGGCACGAAGAACGTCATTGCCCTGACGGCCTACGGCAGCAGTGAAAAGGATCCCGAACGCGCCATTGCCATCCTGAAGGAGGCGCTGACCGCCGATCCGAAGTACGCGCCCGCCCACTGGGCGCTTGGAGAAAAGATTTCTGAACCGCCGCGCCGTCTCGCGGAATGGAAGCAGGCTGTCGCTCTTGCGCCACGCAATTACGAATGGTGGGCGCAATACGCGAAGCTCTGTGAAAGCCAGAAGCAGTTCACGGAAGCCGGCCGCGCCTGGCTCGCGGCCGCGCAGGCGGCGCCGGACGTTCCGCACCGCGAGCAGTATCTTGCCGCGCGCGGTCAGATTGAGCAGTTACGTCTTGACGAACAAGACGCCGCGCGCCGCAAGGAAGCTGCCGCGACGGCCGCCGAACTCGAGCGTCTCAAGGCGCAGGCCCGAAAGGAAATAGCGGATCTGGAAGCCCGGGTCAACACTCGCCCGCTCTCGAAAGAGGACGCCGCGAAAGTGGTGGACTGGACCGAGGTCCACGGGGAGCCGCTCTCCGGCACGCTGCTGCATGTGCAGTGCGCCGGGAAACACCTGCAACTGGACGTGAAGGCCGATTCCGGACAGATCTCGCGGTACATCGTGCCTGACCCGGCACAGGTCGAAATGACCGGGAACGATCCCGCGCTGACATGTGGGGCTGAGAAGCTCCGTCCCGTAACCATCACCTGGAAACCAGTTAAGAACGTGAAGGGCATCGCGGGCGAGATCACGGCAATCGAATTCCGCTGATTGAGTCGCGCAATCAGCCGGGCGAGATGCCCTCGAAGCTGCCGTCCCGCGCCACCACGAGTTTGCGCCCGCGCCAGACAATGGACTTGCCAAAAAAGCCGAGCACCCACGTAGCGAAACCCGACAGGTCCTCGACCGGCATCAGCCACCAGTAGCGCTTCATCAGCGGGTCGTGAAGAATCGTTACCGCGGTTGCCCAGGCGACTCCGGCGCGGAACAGGAGGGCGACCAGCAGAAATCCCCACGCTCCGCCCGCCGCAACGGCCGTCAATAAGCCGAGCGCGGTCGGCTTCGTGAAAATCTCGCCGATGTATCCCATGGGCCGCGAGCGGCGAGTGCTGCGCGCCCATCGCAAACGGTGCTTCCAGTTCTTCAGGAATCGATCGTTGCCGATGTGGTGCCCGATGACGCTGCGCGACAGGATGACCTGCTTCCCGTGACGGTGGACCAGGTGGCCCATCATGAAATCTTCGGCCAGATACCGCTGCAGATGCTCGAGCCCGCCAATTGCCGCAAGTTCCGCGCGCCGCGTCGCGATCGTACAGCCGATCGCGAAATCCATCCCGTTGAGCATCCGCTGCGTGAGCATGCCAGCGAGAAAATCCGTATTCAGCCCCAGCGATTCCACGCGCGACCAGAAGCGCGGCCCTCCCACCGCACGGTAGGGGCATGTTACCAGGCCGACGCCCGGCTGCGAAAGCTCCGAAATCACCGTTCCGAGGCAGCCGGGCTGAAGTGAGATATCGCTGTCCGTCATGACGACGTTCTCGTGCCGGGCTTCTTTCATGAGCGCCCGCAAACTCCAGACCTTCGCATTCGGAAGCGGAGAAGGCCCCGCGATCACGAGTCGGGAGGGAATTTGCGGGAATGCCGCCATCACCTGGCGGGCGACGTGGATCGCGGGGTCCGAGTCCTCATGAACCGAAAGCAAGACCTCGAAGTCCGGGTATCGCTGCTCGAACACGCTTCGCAGATTGGCTTCGGTGTTGTCTTCGGCCCCGGACATCGGCCGCAAAACGGAGACAGGCGGAAAAGAGGCAAGCTTCGGCGCGCCGCTTTGCCGGTAGCGCCACGCGCCGATCATCGCCAGAACACAATAGACGATGGAGCCGGTCAGCAGCGCCAGCAGGGGCGCAAGGTATAAGTATTTCAGCACGCAGGGATGAGAAACATTATTGTAGGTACGGCCGGGCACATCGATCACGGCAAGACGGCGCTGGTCAGGGCGCTGACCGGCATTGACGCGGATCGCCTCGCCGAAGAGAAGCGCCGCGGCATCACGATCGATCTCGGCTTCGCCCACCTCCAGCTTACGAAGGACATTCGTCTCGGCTTCATCGACGTCCCCGGGCATGAGCGTTTCGTGCGCAACATGCTCGCCGGGGCAGCCGGGATCGACGTCGTCCTTTTCGTCATCGCGGCTGACGAATCTATCAAGCCGCAGACGCGCGAACACTTCGAAATCTGCCGGATGCTCCGCGTGCAGGCCGGCGTGATCGCTTTAACGAAGGCTGATCTGGTCGACGAAGATCTGCTCGAACTCGTTCGTCTCGAAGTGGATGAGTTCGTGGCGGGATCGTTCCTGGAAAATGCTCCCAAGATCGCGGTCAGTTCGACGACGGGCTCGGGAATTCCGGAATTACGTCGCGCGCTGGAAAACGCCGCGCGGACGGTTCGCGAAAAGAGCGCCTCGGGCTGGTTCCGGCTGCCGATCGACCGGGCCTTCACGATGAAGGGATTCGGCACAGTTGTCACCGGAACGCTCGTTTCCGGAACGCTGAAGCGTGAACAGGAGGTCGAACTCTATCCCACGGGTCGACGGCTGCGCGTGCGCGGTTTGCAGGTCTACGGCGCGCCCGCCGACCGGGCCAGGGCAGGGGAAAGGACCGCCGTCAATCTCGCCGATATCGAGCCGTCGGAGATCCATCGAGGCATGGTTCTCAGCGAGGCAGGCCGGTTCATGCCGGTAACCGCTTTCGATGCCCGTGTCGATCTGCTGGCCTCGGCGAAACCGCTGAAGAGCGGCGCGCCCGTGCATCTCCACATCGGTTCGGCTGAGATCGAGGCGGAAGTCCGCGCCGCGATCAAACCGGGCTCGCGGGGCTGGGCGCGCATTGTGCTACGCGAACCCGCGCTGATCTTTCCCGGCGATCGCTTCATCATCCGGATGTTCTCGCCGGTCGTAACGATCGGAGGCGGGATCGTGGCGGACATCAGCGGCCACAAATACCGCCGCGGAGAAGACAGGGAGTCGCGTCTCGCCGCGTTGCTCGACGGGCGTGTAGAGCCGCTGATCGCGGACCGTCCCTGGGGCGTTTCCGAAACAGAGTTGATCGCGCTGACCGGCCGGCGCGAACTCCCCGTTTCGCCGAATGCCGGCGAATACATCCTGGATCCCGAACGGATAACGGTTCTGCGACGCAATCTCACGGAGGCGGTCCGTCAGTTCCACAAAGAGCAGTCGCTCCAGCCGGGGATTCACAAACAGGATCTGAAGGGCCGCGTGATGCCGCAGGCGCCCGCTGCGGTTTTCGAACACATTCTGGCGACGGCGCCGGAACTGGTTCAGGAAGGCGAAGTCGTTCGGCTGAAGAGTCATCGCGTCGTACTCAAAGTGGACGAACAACAGGCCCGCGCCGATATCGAATCCGCTTTCGAGCGGGCCGGTCTCACCGCGCCGGATGTGCAGAATGTTCTGAAGTCGTCGAATGTCGAGCCGGCGCGCGCGCGTTCCATCCTGCAGATGCTCCTGCGGGAGAAGAAGCTGGCCCGCATTTCGGACGAACTTGTGCTGCATGCTTCGGCGCTGGCTGGCCTGCGCGCTCAACTGACGGCCAGGAAGGGCGAGCGCTTCAGCGTCCCTGCCTTTAAGGATTGGACCGGAGTGTCGAGGAAATATGCCATCCCGCTTCTCGAATATCTGGACCGCGAACATGTCACGAAGCGGGATGGCGATGAGAGGGTAATCCTGTAACTTCCGCCGCTACTCGAGCGGCAATCCGGATTCCTTGATCGCCCGCCAGCCGCCGTCGAGCGAGATCGCATTCCGATAACCCATCTTCACCAGGTTATCGGCGACCAGAGCCGAGCGGAAACCGCCCCCGCAATAGAGGACAAACGTCGTGTCCTTGTCCGGGTACTTTGCTTCGATGTCGCGCTCGATGGTTCCCTTGCTCAGGTGGACGGCGTCCTTCACGTGCCCCGCATTCCACTCGTGGTCTTCGCGAACATCCACCAGCACCGCCGGTTCGTTCGCGGAGAGCATCTTTTTATAGCCGTCAATATCTGTTTCTTTGATCCGCGATCTGGCGTCGTTTACGAGAGTAAGGAATCCGGGGCTATGCGTCATCCCCTCTACTCTACCCGGGTGATCTTCGCGCCTGCAGCGGAGAGTTTGGCCTCGATCTTCTCATAGCCGCGATCGATGTGATACACGCGATCGATGACTGTCTCTCCCTTCGCCACCATCGCGGCGAGTACGAGCGAAGCGCTCGCCCGCAAGTCGGAGGCAATCACGCCTGCTCCCGTCAGCCTGCTGCGTCCGGCGACAATCGCTTTGCGGCCGTCGAGCCGGATATTTGCCCCCATGCGCATCAGCTCCTGCGCGTGCATAAAACGGTTCTCAAAGATAGTCTCGGTGATGATCGAGATGCCGTCCGCCTGCGTCATCAGAGCCATATACTGCGCCTGGAGGTCAGTTGCAAAGCCCGGGTATTCTTCCGTCATCATGTCCACCGGGCCGAGACTTCCGCCCGGTTGGATGTGGATCGTCGAACCGTCAGGCACGGTCACTTTGACGCCCGCATCCACCAGTT
>DASZUZ010000450.1:0-7068 GCA_035547415.1 Bryobacteraceae bacterium
TTTCTTTTTTCCCCGCATTCTCACTGGCAGAGATTTTTCGAAAAAACCGCGCCTGCGGCCTTGACGGTCGCGCCTTAAAAGTTGCATTCTGAATACATATTTATGGCATCCGTTTCTTCTTCTCTCTATGAACAGTTAGGCGGCGAAGCCGCCGTCAACGCAGCCGTCGATGTTTTCTACCGCAAGGTTCTTTCCGACGATCGCATCAGCCAGTTCTTCGATGACGTCGACATGGATCGTCAGATCGCCAAACAGAAAGGCTTTCTCACGATGGCTTTCGGCGGTCCAGTCGCTTACACGGGAAAGGATATGCGCGCCGGACACACCCATCTTGTGCAGCGGGGACTGAACGACTCGCATGTCGATGCCGTCATCGAACTGCTCGGTGAGAGTCTGCGGGAACTGGGTGTGGCTGAGCCGCTGATCGCCCAGGTTGCCGCAATCGCGGAATCCGCTCGCAAAGACGTTCTGAACCGCTAGAGGGGGCCATGGCAGCGATCGAGTACGAAGGGCGCCTGTTTCCTCTGGCGCCCGGCGAAAGTGTCCTGGACGGACTGCTTCGAAACGGCGTGGAAGCGCCGCACTCCTGCAAAGCGGGCAGTTGCGGATCCTGTATGATGCGCGCCGCGTCAGGTGTGGTCCCGCCGAAAGCGCAGGCCGGGTTGAAGGACTCCTGGAAATCCCAGGGTTATTTTCTCCCCTGCGTCTGTTGTCCCGAGACCGACATGTCCGTTACCGGCGTCGGCGCGGACGCTCAGATCGGCGCAACCATCGCCGCGCTGGAAGTATTGAGCCCGGACGTGATGCGGGTCAGACTGCGCTGCGACTCGCCCATCACTTTTCACGCAGGTCAGTACGTGACAATTCTGCGTGAAGGCACGCTCGCGCGTAGTTACTCGATCGCCTGCCTGCCCGAAGGCAATGACATAGAACTGCACGTTCGGAAAATCGCGGGCGGCAGAATGAGCGGCTGGCTCCACGAAACAGCGCGAGCCGGGGACCGGGTCTCGGTGCAGGGCCCCTCGGGAGACTGCTTCTATGTGCCGGGGAAAGAAGATCAGCCGCTCTTACTCGCCGGCACGGGAACGGGTCTTGCGCCCCTCTATGGGATCCTGCGCGATGCCCTGCGGCACGGACACCGCGGTCCTATCCACCTGTTTCATGGCGCGCTGCACAAGGGTGGCCTTTATCTCGTGGAAGAACTCCGGCGCATGGCCGCCGCGCACGGTCATGTGGAATACACGCCTTCGGTTCTGAATGGCGATGAGTCGGATGGTCTGGCGGTCGGCTCCATCGACCAGGTCGTTCTCAAACGATTTCCGAAGCTCACGGGCTGGCGCGCCTATGTTTGCGGCGACCCCGCTATTGTCCGGTCACTTCGGAAGAAGCTCTTTTTGTCCGGCATAGCGTCCCGGGACATCTATGCCGATGCCTTCCTTCCCAGCGGCGCCGGGGCCTCGGGCTAGGGCGCAAAACAGAAGAATAAGTGCAGATCAGCTTACATGCCGACTATGCTCTCCGGATGCTCCTCTATCTTGGAGCTCACCCGGATCGCCTTGTCTCCACGCAGGAAATCAGCGATGCTTACGGCATATCGAAGCATCACCTGGTCCGCGTAGCCCAGACGCTCGCAGAGCACCGCTATATTGAGGTTCGCGCCGGACGTTCCGGCGGCGTCACACTGGCGCGCGAGCCCCGGCTCATCCACTTAGGAGACGTCGTGCGCGATGCCGAACCCAATATGCGCCTCGTGGAATGCTTCGACCGCGAGACGAATACATGCGTTATCGCGCCGGTTTGCGGACTCAAAGCCATCCTGAAAGAGGCTCTGGACTCGTTTCTCAAAACGCTCAATCGCTATACGCTGGCTGACATCCTGCGCAATGGCGGGGAACAGAAACTGGCAAGCGTATTCGCAACCTTCGTCGGCTGGAACGGTTGACGAGATACACAAGCCATCTTCATTGAAGCTTAGTCAATAAGTACTTTGTTATACGACTAGTTCGCTTCTCTCCTTTTCAGGGGTTGGACTGGCTGCTACCGTAAGGACAGCCCGAAATGTCTGCGCAGGAACTTCAATGCCCGTATTGCCCGAAAGCTTCGTCACACGGCGCCGGGCTCGCTTCACATATCCGCACCGCGCACGCAAAGCAATATGCAAGCTGGCTGGCGACGCGCAAGGGCACTCGGAACAGAGGAACCAGGACTTCTACTTCGAAAGGAGCAGGTATGGGAGACGGACTCAAAGATATCATCGCCCGACTTGAACAGCAGAAGGACTCGATTGACCGGGCCTTGTCAGCGTTACGTGAGATAGAAAGTATCGGCGGTCCGGGCGGCGCCTCATCCGCGGCTCCGGCGAGGTCCGCGCCGGCAAAGCGCAAAAGCCACATGTCGCCCGAAGGAAGGCAAAGACTGATTGCGGCTCTGAAGAGACGCTGGGCGGCCAAGAGAGCGGCTGAATCCGCGCCTGCCGCGGCTAAGAAGGCCGCCGGGAAGCACGCCCGTCCGACAAAAGCCGCCTGACCCGCGCAGTTCTCGATATCCCGCTTGTGGCAGCCCGCTCGTGGCAGATTGACACGTCCGGCGCTCCCGGCATAGGATGGCAACACCATTCAGACGACCGAGGTGACCATCGCCGTGAGAACCATCCTTGCCTGCCTTCTCTTACTTTCCGGTACAGCCTCCGGAGCTGAGCAGATTGTTCCTTTATGGCCCGGCGACGCGCCGGGTTCCGAAGCCTGGACGCAGAAAGAAATCAGTTACACGAACCAGCGAGGCGAAGCGATGGTACGCAACATTGTCCATCCAACCCTCACCGTATTTCTGCCCGATCGCGGGACAGCCAATGGAACCGGTATTGTCGTAGCCCCAGGCGGCGGCTTTCGTTTTCTCTCCTGGGACAGCGAAGGCACTCAGGTCGCACGCTGGCTGAATAAGCACGGCGTCGCGGCCTTTGTTCTCAAGTACCGCGTGGCGGAGACGCCTGTCAATCCGGAGGAGTTCCAGAAGCAGATGTCGGCCATGTTCGGACCGGGCCGGGCCGCCAACCGCAGGCCAACGCCTTCGCCGACGGCGTCCAACATCCGCGCTTTGGCGGTTGCGGACGGAAAACAAGCGTTACAGATCGTCCGGCAGCATGCGAAGGAGTGGGGCGTCGCGGCTGATCGCATCGGGTTGATGGGCTTCTCAGCCGGCGCAATACTCACGACCGGGGTTCTCACCGATTACGATGCGGCCACCCGCCCGAGCTTTGCGGCTTCGATCTACGGAAACAGCGTGGAGCAATCCAAAGTACCCGCGGATGCTCCGCCGTTATTCATCCTCTGCGCGGAAGACGACCCCCTGCTTCCGTCTACCGGCAGCGCCAACCTGTTCGCGGCCTGGAAGAACTCCGGGCACATCGCGGAACTTCATATCTACTCCAGGGGAGGTCACGGCTTTGGCATGCACCAGCAGGTTCTGCCGGTTGACCACTGGATTGATCGCTTCGGCGACTGGCTGGACACGCTGGGACTTTTGAAGGCGGGCCGCTGACGACCGCGCGCCTCGGGGCTGGCGCAATCCGTCATTGTTACTTCTCGACTCTCACGCTGACGCTGGCGTAAATCGATCCCTCGCTGGTCTCGCTCTTCAGGATGTAGACGCTGCTCTCGGCGGGACGCACAACCAGAAACCCGGCAGCCGGCAACCCTCCGCGACGGCGCCAGTTGCAATGGCGGTCCTCCGATGCGCCCCATGTGAGCGTGAGCTGATCGACGCCTCGCGCTTCCCACCTCAGAGTGACATGCTCGCCTGCACTGACTCTGCGCGGCGTTGCGGTGAACGAGATGATTTCCGCGTCGTTGCGGACTTTACCAGCATCGCTCCATCGTTCTGAATCGGAGAAATCATCGGACGATCCCCTGTTCTCGGCGCAATTATTGCCCGTGACTGACATTAAACACATCTCAAGCACAGCGGATGCCGCTCGCGCCAGGCGTCGCGATTTGTCGTAAGACAAACAATAAGACGGTGTTACCTGGCACTCAAGGTTTTCCGGCAGACAGAACGGTTCCGGCGCCTGCGTCACATCGCGCAGCATGAAACAGGCTTCGCGCCATTTCACCGCATCGTCGTTGGCGCGCGCGCCGGTATCTTTGCGCAATCTGTACGAAAGGCCTGCAGCCCCCTGGCGGCTCGATTGCACAAAATCGATTCGACAGGAGAATTCGAATGGCGATGTTCGATTTCCGGCGGGAATTGAGCCTGTTGTGCTCCGCGCTGTTGCTCTCCAACCTGGTTGCCTGCGGAGGCCATCGCGTCACGTTGCCGGAAGTGCGTCCCGTGGCGCCCGTCTTCCAGCCACTTCAGGAAGAGCTGAAAAAATCGTACGCGACGCTCTTTGAAACTGCCGCCACTCTCGAATACAGCGATGCGCAGATCGCCCAAATGAAGCAGTATCTCGAGCAGGCGCAGGATTATTGCGTCGGACGCTTCGAATCCGTCGGCGGCGAGTATAAACGGCGAATCGACGCGGACCAGGCGGCGCTGAAGAAATCTTCCGTAACGGAGGAGGCGCGCCACAATCTGCATTGCCAGATTCAGGAAGCCCGCGCCCTCAGGAGCCAGGCCGACCTCATCGCTCAGCAGGCCATACCTGTCGCTTACAGCAATAAGCAGGCGAAACTCGAGCTGATTCAGAAATGGCCGGGGCAGTTGAAGGAAATCCGTCAGAGCATCGCGGACGGCAGCTATAAGACGCGCCGGTGGGCGGATGTCCAGGATATCGGCTTCCGGGAGATCGAATCCAATCAGAAGGACGACATCAAGGCCGGCCAGGAAGCCATCAAAGACCTGAAACAATCCGGCCTGATGCCGAAAGAAGTAGACAATAAGGTCGTCGTCGAATACGTGAACACTGTCGCGCGGAAGATTGCCGCGAACTCCGACCTTCAGATTCCGCTGAACGTCACCGTGCTCGACTCGAAAGAGATCAACGCTTTTGCCTTACCCGGCGGTTTTGTTTTCATCGAGCGCGGCCTGCTTGAGACGGCCGACGACGAATCGCAGCTTGCTGGCGTGCTCGCGCACGAAATGTCGCACGTCATCGCGCGGCATGGCCGCAAGCTCATGATGAAAGCCACGATCGCTTCGATCATCTATCAGGCGGCGCAGGTTGCCGCCGTGGTCCTTACAGGCGGAGTGGCGGGCATCGGAACTTACTACGCGCTGCAATACGGATTCTACGGACTCGGCCTCACACTGAACCTGAGTCTGTTGGGCGTCAGCCGAGATTTCGAGTTACAAGCCGACCAGTTGGGAGTTCAGTACGCCTGGAAGAGCGGCTATGACCCGAGCGGCTATACCCGATTCTTCGACAAGATGGCCACGAAGGAAGGTTACGTCAACGGCATGAGCTGGTTTCGCTCTCACCCTCCGTTTTACCAGCGCATGGTCGAGACCGAGCGGGAACTCGCTTATCTGCCGAAACGCGCGGACACCGTCGTGAACACGACCGATTTCATGACGATGAAAGAAGCGCTCACGAAGGTCACAGCCGTCGCCGAGAAAGAATCCAGAAAGAAACCAAGTCTGATCGGCCCGGAGCAGGGCTGCCCGGCGCCCTCGAAGTTCGTCTACGAGCCGGATCAGCCAATCGAGACGATATGTTCATCACCGCAAGTCACGCCGGCCAGGCCCACTACGTAACGGGCTTGCTCCTCGTCGCCGCGGCGATGTGCGCGATTCCGGGCGCGCGCGCCGCCAGCCGGGAGCCGATCGTCGAAGAGACGTCGCTCTATCTGAACGTGGAGAAGAACAATCAGCTCATCACGGGTCTCGGCCCCCGCAACTTTCGTCTGTATATCGATGGCAAGTTCGCGCCCTTCCGCCTCGAACCGCCGGAAGAGCAGACGAGCATCGTCGTGCTCGCCGAATTCAGCCGGTCTTCCGGCTATTACTTTGAAGATATCGACACCGCGGTTCGAGCCTTTCCGAGGCGCGCTCCCACCGATGGATACTGGTACGCGCTCGCAACCTATTCGCAGAATCTCGAAGTCAGCGTGGACTTCACGCAGTCACCGGGTGAGATCCTGGCCGCATGGCCCCGCGTCCCCGCGCCGATGTGGAACGAGATCCACACCTATGATGCGATCTACGAAACCCTCGACAAAATGGGCCGTCTGCCGGGCCGCCGCATTCTGATCGTGATCGGCTCGGGCATCGACACGTCCAGCGAACACACGATGAACGACGTGAAGAAGAAGCTCGAAGCCGTGAATGTCGTCGTCTTTGTGGCGGGTGCGGGCTCTGCTTTTCGCGGCGCCATGGAATCTTACCTGAACAGTTCTGCCCGCATGACGCTCCTGCAGGCGCGGGCGTTTCTGAAGATGCTGGCCGATTCGAGCGGCGGCTTTTCCTGGTTTCCGATGATGCCCAACGGCTTCCCCGACGTGATCGAGGGCATTATGCAGAGCGTCGCATCCCAGTACCGCCTCGTCTGCCAGTTGCCCCTCGACGTCACCGGTAAGTTCCACAAGATTAAAGTAGAAGCCTTCCGCATCGTCGATGACAAACGCGAGGACTTTAAGGTACTCGTGCGAAGCGGCTGGCGATAAGGCGGAACGTGCGGCGCGCGACTCAGCCTGATCCGATCGCGACGGCCGAAGCCGTGTTTCAGATGCGCGGCGTGACGAAGGTCTATCGGATGGGCGAGGTGGAAGTGCATGCGCTGCGCGGCGTGGATCTCGGACTTTACGCGGGCGAGTTCGTCGTCGTCCTCGGCCCTTCCGGCAGCGGCAAATCGACCCTCCTGAACATCCTCGGCGGACTGGATGTGCCGACCGGCGGCGAAGTCCATTACCTCGACCACAACCTCACCGCCGCCACCGACAGGGCTCTCACCCGCTTCCGCCGCGAGCACGTCGGCTTCGTGTTCCAGTTCTACAACCTGATCCCCAGCCTCACGGCGCTGGAAAACGTTGCGCTCGTGACTGAGATTGCGGAGCACCCGATGGATCCCGCCGACGCCCTGCGTCTGGTTGGTCTCGGCGAACGCCTGCATCATTTCCCCGCTCAACTCTCGGG
>DASZUZ010000451.1:0-5035 GCA_035547415.1 Bryobacteraceae bacterium
CGCGGCGAAACGCTTCGATCTCGAACGGGAAAACCTGCTCTATCGGGGCAAGGGATATGTCCGCGAAAGGGGACGCCGTCTCGTCGATATCGCGGTGGCGCGAACCCAGATTGCCGTTCACGGATTCAGCGGCAATGGTCAGGCTCATGCCGACGGCCGTTCCACGCCTTACATCCTCGAGTCGCTGGCGATCGAACATGACAGGATATTCGACAAATACAGGCCAGGGCCTTACTCCGGCGACGTTCTTCTGTTTCGCGCTGAAAAGCAGTTGCGCGGACTGGTCGCCGGCCCGGCTCTGGGCTGGAACGACGTGATCGACGGACATCTGGATGTCTGCGAGATTCCTGGCCACCAGCAAAATATACTGCTCGAACCGAATGTTTCGCGACTCGCCGGAGAGCTGGAGGCCCGCCTTCGCGAACTGCAAACAGCTCGAACCCACAGTGAGCGGACTCTCAGTGCATCGTCGGTCTGAAAACGACCTTATTCATTTCCTGTTGCTGATGCTGATGCTCCCGGCGTCATCCGCAGCGCAGAATGCCGTGGAGTTGAACTGGGTTGCCAGCGTTTCTCCCGACGTAGCCGGTTACAACGTCTATCGGGGAACGGCGCCCGACGGTCCGTTTGCCGCGCTCAATACGTCCCTGATAACAGACGTCACTTACAGCGACCACAATCCGCCCGGAGCCCTGCCGCTCTATTACGTCGTCACCGCGGTGGATGCGAATGGCGGCGAGAGCGTTTATTCGAATACAGCCAAAGCCGTCGTTCCCGGTCTCGCCGCTTTCACGTGCGACGCCCTGTCGCTCAGTCCGTCCGCGGCAACTGCCTGCACCGTAACGCTCACTCAGACCGCCCCCGACAATGGCAGCACCGTTTCTCTCTCTGCCAGCGATGCCGGAATTCTCTCGATTCCGCCGTCAGTATCCGTCCCGGGGCACGGGACCGGTGCGGTCTTTCTGGTCGGCGCGGGCGGGCTCAGCCCTTCCCGCCCTGGCACCCTCACCGCGTCCCTGAACGGAACATCCCGGTTCGTCGCCATTTCGGTCCATCCCGGCCCGGCAACCAGCTTCTCAGTCGATCCTGTTTCCGTAACGCTCGAATACGCAAGGGGCACAACGCCAGGCTCACCGGCATGGACGTTTCTCGTGAGTTCGCAACCCGCGGGCATTCCGTTCACGGTCACATCCTCTGCCGACTGGCTTACTCTTCCGTCCGGTGGAACGTCGCTATCGCCGTATTCCATCTTTCTGAAGCCGGAGGGGCTGACGCCCGGGACGTACACGGCGAACCTGACGTTCACCTCTTCTCTCGGAAATGCGACTGTTGCCGTTCTCCTGACGGTAACGCCTGCCCCGGCGATCGTCGCGCAGCCGGCGAGTGTCAGCCTGTTGGGTACGGCGGGCGCAACCGCGATCGTCACGCAGGATATAGCGATCGCTTCCCCCACCGGGGCCATCGCGTTTACCGCTTCCAGCAACGCGCCGTGGTTGACTCTCGGTTCCGCGGGAAACACCACGCCGGCCACGTTGCGCCTTCAGGCGAATCCATCGGGGCTGCAGGCCGGAGTCCATTCCGCGGCAATTGCGATCGGCGCCGCGGGTGTTGCTGCGGTATCGATTCCCGTGCAGTTCGTCATCAGCAACGGACTTTTGCCCGGGCAATCCACAGTTGTGAACAGCGCATCGAACCAGAAAGCCATTGCCGCCCCGAACACTCTGCTTTCACTTTACGGAGCCAGCCTTTCCTGTACTCCCGCTCCCGATGTCAAGGTGGATGGAATACCCGCCGCGATACTGTATGCCGGTCCTTCCCAGATCAACTTCCTCTTCTCCCCGGCCGGCGATCCCGTCACGGGCGCCGTCTCTGTTCAGGTTTTCTGTGATGGGAGGGCTCTTACCGCCGCCACTATTCCCGCTGCTTCCGTGGCGCCCGGCATCTTCACGCAGTCCGGGACAGGAGCAGGTCCGGGCAGTATCGAAAATCAAGATGGCAGTCTCGTCACCCCGGCCAATCCCGCGATTCGCGGCGCTTACATCTCTGTATTCGTCACGGGATTTGGTTCGTTTACGGCTCCGGGCGAGGATGCCCTTCGGCGGCTGGCTTCGCCGGTGGCGGCCACCATCGGAGGAACCGCCGCGGATGTGATCTATGCCGGCGAAGCGCCGGGCCAGACATCCGGAGTGCAGCAGATCAATATTCACGTGCCGGTCGATGCCCCGGTTGGTCCGGACGTGCCGCTTACTCTGACGGTCGGGGGACAATCGACTCCGTCCGGAGTAACTCTTTCCATTCAGCAGATGTAACGTGTTTGCGCGGTCTTCCCCCGTAAACACGTTATTTTGTTACTTTCCCCGCCAGCCTATAATGAGGAGTCCGCATACATGACTCCTCCGACCATTGCCTCGCGCCACGGATATAACCTTGTATCCGCACATTTACAGGTAATTAATAGCCCGGCCCGAAGGATCTCTTCGTGCCGGTGACACGGCGCGGTAAGCTTCTCCTCGCTGAGTTGTTCGGACTCGCGGCTCTGCCGGCGCTTTCTCCCGCGCAGATATCCCTGATTCACGTTACATCCTGCGGTCCTCAGACGCTTCCCCTTTCGAGTTGCGCCGTTCCTTCCACCGGCGCGGGACACCTCCTCGTTGTCGGCATCCAGTTAGGCGCGGGAGTCAATACATCGACCAGGATCTCCGGCATCACGGATAACGCCGGAAATACATACGCGGAAGCCGGATCTTCCCGGTCTGTTGACGCAACCGCGGGAGCCGTCGCGGACATCTGGTATGCGAAGAGTTCGAAGTCCGGGGCAACGTCTCTTACCATTTCTCTTGCCGACAGCTCAACCACCGAGGCCGTTGTTTCCAACGCCGGCGCTGTGATCTGGGAGTTTTCGGGCGCGGATGCTGCCGCGCCGTTTGATCGCGCGGCCGTCCTGAACAGTCAACCTTCTTCCGCAACGCCCGCAGGCGCCTCTGTCTCGACTTCAGGCGCGGAAGCAGTAGTCTCGCTGCTTGCGACGAGTGGCAACGTGACCGGCATATCGACCGGCAATTCATTCACGAACGACTCCCTTCTCAAGGGAGACGGCTGGGCCCACATGATCGCCGCCGCGGCGGGACCATTGGCGGCGCGCTGGAATCAGTCACCCGCGGGCTCCTGGGCTTCCAGCACGGCATCATTCAAAGCAGCCGGTTCCGCCGTGACTTCCTCGGCTCTCAATGCCTGCGACCTCAATCAGGACGGCGCCGTGAATGTCGTCGATGTTCAGCTGGCAACAAACATGTATCTGGGACTGACGCCCTGCGCCGCGAATATCGCCGGAGCGGGCGTCTGCAGCGCCGCCGTTGTCCAGCAGGTGCAAACCGCGGCTCTCACCGGAGCCTGCGCGGCCACAGTCAGTCATTCTGTTTCTCTGAACTGGACTGCCAGTATTACGCCGGGCGTCACCTACAACGTCTACCGGTCAACAACATCGAGTGGGCCATGGACGAAAGTCAGCGCGTCTCCCGTAGCTGTCACAACTTTTTCGGATAACTCAGTTGCATCCGCCCGGACTTACTACTACGCGACGACCGCTGTCGATGGTTCCGGGAAAGAAAGCGCCTATTCGAACGTTGCGACCGCAGTGATTCCCTGAAGAGCAGGCTCACTATAAGACAGGCCCACCCGCCCCACCGGCGCGGGCCATTTTCTTTAATGCCGCCCGTGCATCCTCCGCGTAAAGAGAGTTTGGTCCGTTCCTGAGCGCTCTCTGCAGGTACCCGGTTGCCGCCTCGAACCGGTGCGCCGTCATATAGGCCATCCCAAGGTGATACTGATACACGGCATTGTCAGGAACCTTTCTGGCCGACTCTTTCAACTCGTTAATGGCTAAGTCGGTCGACCCGAGTTTGTAATACGCCCATCCAAGAGCATCCGATGTAATGGGCGACTCCGGCATCGTTCGCTTCGCCGTCTGGGCAAGCGACACCGCGACATTCACGTCGCCGCCGTGTTCGAGATACAGAAAAGCGAGCTCCGCGCAGATCAACGGAGCCGATGCATCTGCTTCGTGCGCCTTTTCAAACAGTTTCCTTGCCTCTTCCCAGTTCTTCTCCTTTTCGAACTGGGTCCCCAGCGCCACATAGTTGGCTGATTTCCTCGGATTGGCCGCAATCGCGGCGCGAAGATCCGATTTCCCTTTCTCGATCGATCCTCTCGCAAAATCGATGTTCGCCAGCAGTGTGTAGGCGTCCGGCGTCTTCTTATCGATCGCAAGAGCCTGCCTGACACCCGCCTCGGAGCGATCCAGATCGCCGAGAGTGAACTCGCCGAGCGCCTGCAGGAAGTGAAGTCCGGCATTCTCCGGATGTTGCTTCAGCAATCCGGATATCTGCTGTACCGCGTCTGCTGTCCTTCCCTGACTGGCGGCGATATTCAGCAAAGTGGCGAGCGCGGGCAGAGACACCGGATCCCGTTTCAACGCATCGCGCAGAACCAACTCGCCTTCTCGCAGATTTCCCTGCGCAATCATGGCCCGAGCCCGTGTCACATAACCCGACGCCAGATCCGGGTTCGTCTCTACCGCGCGATCCGACTGTCGCATGGCCTGATTGTGATCCCCTTTTTCGAGATCGAGGCTGGCGATCGCCGCGGCGGCCTGGCTCATCCGGGGAGACAACTCCAGCGCGCGGCTGAACGAGCTTCGGGCCGTTGTTGAGAATCCGCCGGCCTTCTGCGCGACGCCGAGAAAATAAAATCCCGCCGCGGAAGTCGGGTCCGCTTTCGTGAGGCTCTGCAGCGTGTCGATCGCCTCCTGTGGTTTGCCTTCGCCAATCAGGATCCGGCCGTTCGACAGGAGTAATCGCGGATCCGCCGGGTTCTCCTTCAGAGCAGTCCGCGCCAGAGATGCCGCTTCGTCGATACGCCCGAGATCCAGCAGCGTTTCGACCAGCGAGGCTTTGACGGAAACATCCTTCGGCCGGGCGGAGACGAGCGACTGAAATTCCGTGAGAGCTTTGTCTTTCTGGTTCGTCGTCGAATAAAA
>DASZUZ010000452.1:0-1847 GCA_035547415.1 Bryobacteraceae bacterium
CTGTTAGTCCCACCGACAGAAACTATCGCTACATGGCGAAGAAGTGTTCTATGCAGGATTTTGTGGAAGGGTTGGGCGCAGACCGCCCGGTGATCGACCGAACCAACCTCACGGGCCTCTACAACATTACGATTTTCTATACGCCGGATTTCCGGATGCAGAACGAGGTGCAGCCGGCGGACATTTCGATTCTCGATTCGGTTCATCGCTTAGGTCTGCAGATGGAGAAGCGAGACGAGCCGATGGAGGTAGTCGTCGTCGATAGCTACGGCGATCTTCCCTCGGCCAATTAACGCACAGCCTGAACCAGCAGAACGACTGCCACTGCGATCAGCCCCAGATGTACGAACTTCAGAAACGAATCGCCACGCAGCCGGTGATTGATCCAGCGGCCGAGGAAAATCGCGGGGATGACGCCGGGCAGGGAAATCAGGTAATAGTGGGTCACCTCGGGCTTCCATAATCCCGACACCCAGTAACCTGCCAGCGCGACGCCGCTCGAGGGCAGAAAATAGCCCTGCAGCGTAGCGCGAAAATGCTGCGGCGACCAGCGCCGCATCGCGCCATACACCACCAGCGGCGGCGCATTCATTCCGAAGGCGCCGCCCAGAACTCCGGCAAGGAATCCGCAGGAAAGCAGCCACGGGCGGCTGTCATCCGCGAGGCGCGGCGGATTTTTTCCAATCAGAGACCAGGTGGAGAATCCGATGATCACCGCGGCGAGTACGATTTTGATCAGGGTGTGATGCGAACCCTTCAGCAGGTAAATCCCCAGCGGGATACCGAAGAAGCTGGGAGCGATCAGCCATCCGGCGCTGCGCGCGTGAATCCTGCGCCAGTCCTGCGCTACGACGACGGCGGCAACGGTGATCGAGAGAAGCACCGCCAACGGCGCCGCGATGCTGACGGGAATCCGCAGCGCGAGCAACGGGACCGCTACCAATGCTTCGCCGAATCCGAAAGAAGAGCGAATCAGCGTGGCAATCAGGGCTACAAAAATAACGTGAAGCGCGGTGGCGTCGAGCATCGGCGAAAGAGCTTTGTCAATTCTAGCCCGCCCGGCGCAAAATCCACGAAAGCTTATTTGTTGCAGCATCGAACGAAATGTGATCTGATATGTGCATGAAAATTCGCTATGCCCTTGTTTGTCTCGCGACCCTGACCTTTGCCGCCTCGGGTCCGGTGGACACCTCGAAGTGGACGGCGGCGGACGACCATCAGAACATGATGGACCAGCTCGGCATCAAAGCGCTTCGTCCGGGACCGAGCGGCAACGAAACCGCGCCGAACCACGCCAACTACGACGAGGCAGCGGCGAATCCTTTCCCAAACTACCCCGACGCGCTCACGATGAAAGACGGGAAGAAGGTCACCACGCCCACGCAATGGGCGAAGCGCCGCGCCGAAATCCTGGAAGATTTCGATCGCGAAGTGCTGGGCCGCGTGCCGAAAAATGTTCCGAAAGTCACATGGGAAGTGACGAAGACCGCGGAATCGAAAGTCGGCGGCCATCCGGTGATCGGGAAGCAGATCATTGGGCACGTGGATAATTCGGGCGATCCCGATATCAAGGTCGATATTCAGATGACGCTCGTCACCCCCACCGATGTGAAGGGTCCGGTGCCGGTGATGATGATGTTCGGCGGGCGCAGTATTCCGGAAGTTGCATTTCCGGCGCCTGCCTTTCCCGGATTCGGCGGCTCCGGCCGTGGCGGTAGGGGCGGGTCCGGGCGTATTGGGCGAGCGGGTGGGCCGCCGGCTCCGCCCGCCAACGCCGACGCTCCCGCGACCGAACAGCTCATCGCCGATGGCTGGGGATTCGCGTCGATCAATCCTTCCAGCATTCA
>DASZUZ010000453.1:0-1749 GCA_035547415.1 Bryobacteraceae bacterium
ATTCTGCGCACTCGCCGACGAGGCGGAGGCGTTCGCCGCGCGAGTCGTGGAGTTGCTGGAGAACGAAGATGCGGCCGCAAAAATGGCGGAGCGCGCCCGGCGTGAAGTGGAGTCGAACTGGGACATGCCCGTCATTACGGAAAAGCTCGTCGCGCGATACGACGAAATCCTCCGGCGCAAACGCAAACTTTTGTAAAGCGGGTAACCGCCCGCGCTCACCAGGGGCCGTCTAGTGGTTAAGCTTGTTTGTTACTGAGAGGGAGGAAACCAGGTGGTTTCAAGACGAGATTTAGGAAAGATGGCGCTGGGAGCGCTGCCCCTGACGGCGGTGGCCCAGTTCGGCGGACGCGGCACGCCTCCGCCACCGCCGAAATCGAACTTCGGCGGCGTGCAGATCGGCGTCATCACTTACAGCTTTCGCCAGGGGATCAAGGCAGAAGACCTGATCCCGACGATCAACAAACTCGGCATCAACGCCGTGGAACTGATGTCGAATCACGCCGAAGCGCTCGCCGGGGCTCCGGCGACTCCGAATTTCTTCGGCGGCGCACGCGGTCCCGGCAGAGGTCCGGGCGGACCGGGGCGGGGACGCCCGCAACTGACGCCCGAGCAGCAGGCGGCAATGCAGGCAGCGCGCGAAGAACTGAACAAGTGGCGCGCGTCCGTGCCCATGGACGCGTTCAAAGCGGTCCGCAAGAAGTTCGACGACGCCAACATTGATCTGAAGATCCTGTGCTACAACCTGGCCGCGAGCGCGACGGACGAGGAGATCGATTACTCGTTCCGGATGGCGCAGGCGCTCGGCGTGAATGCGATCTCCTCCAGTTCGACGGTGTCCGTGGCGAAGCGCGTCGCGCCCATTGCCGAGAAGTACAAGCTGCTGTGGGGCGGACACGGGCACGACGCGATTGACGATCCCGAACAGTTCGCGACGCTCGAGAGTTACGCGAAGATCATGTCGTTCGGCAAGTACATCGGCGTGAACCTCGACATCGGGCACTTCACGGCCGCCGGATACGATGCCGTCAGCTACATCAAAGAGCATCACGACCGGATCACGAACCTTCACCTGAAGGACCGGAAGAAGGGCCGCGGCCCGAACACGCGCTGGGGCGAAGGCGATACTCCGATTAAAGATGTTCTCCTGCTGCTGAAGAAGGAGAAGTATCCGTTCCCGGCCGACATCGAATACGAGTATTTCGGCACCGATCCGGTGATCGAAGTCGCGAAGTGCCTCGAATATTGCCGCGATATTCTGATCGCTTAACCGCCTGAACCCCTTCGATATACTGGCGCCGTGCTGAAGCCTCTGCTGGTCCTCTTCACCGCGGCGCCAGTTCTGTTTGCAGCCGCGGACTATTACCCGCCTCCGGATGCGCAGGGCGGCTGGCGAACCCTCAAAGAACCCGCGGAAATCCAAAAGAACGCCGGCATGGACGTCCGCAAGCTCGACGAAGCTTTCGGTTACGTCCAGCAGACGAGCCAGCACGGCGGATTGCTGGTCGTGCGGCACGGCTATGTCGTCTACGAGAAATACTTCGGCCGGGGCAACCGCGAGGCGCTGCCCGAACTCGCGTCCTGCGGGAAGGCTTTCACCAGCATCGCCGTGGGCATCATGTTGAAGGAAAAGCACGACCTGATCCCGGACGGCCTCGACCAGAAGGTCTTCACCCCGAAGTACATGCCCGCCGAAATCTTCCCGCTGGACGATCCGCGCAAGGCGGACATCACGCTCGGACAGTTGCTCTC
>DASZUZ010000454.1:0-2596 GCA_035547415.1 Bryobacteraceae bacterium
CTGGAATACGTGACGGAGCGTCTGGCGCTGGCGGAGGCCGTGGGCGCGCGCTGCTGCGTGGACATCGCGGGTTCTTACAATCCCGATTACTGGTACGGCGCCCATCCGAAGAACCTGTCGAAAGAGTTTCTCGACGCCACCGTCGAGAACTGCCGCAAGGTGATCGACGCAGTGCGGCCCAAGCAAACCGTGTTCACGATCGAGATGATGCCCTGGAGTATTCCAAATGGGCCGGATTCGTATCTGGAACTGATTCGAGCGGTGGACCGCAAAGGTTTCGGCGTTCATATGGACGTGTGTAACGCGGTCAATTCCCCTGAGCGGTTCTATCAGAACGGGGCGCTGATCGACGACCTGTTCCGCAAACTGGGCCGATGGATCGCATCCTGCCACGCAAAAGACCTCGCGTGGATTCCCGAATACAATGTCCATTTCCAGGAAGTCGTGCCAGGGCGCGGCGTCATGGATTACACGACCTATCTGCAAAATGTCGCGATGCTGCCAGTGGATGCCCCGCTCATGCTGGAGCACCTGAAAACGTCCGCTGAATACGACGAAGGGCGCGCCTGGATTCGGAAGACCGCAATGCAGGCCGGCGTCACGTTCGCATAAGGGACTCCGCCTCAGGTTCGATCTGTGAGCGGCGGCACAGACCGGCATCGGAATTGGCGCCCCACGCGCCTATATTGAGGGCATGGCGTTTACTATCATCGGCGTGGATCCGTCGCAGAATGAATCTCTCAGGGAAATCGAGCACAAAACGGGACCCAGCAACTTCTTCCGGATTATGGCCCACCGGCCCGAGGCGATGAGAGACGCCGCCAAGTTTTATTTTTCGGTTATGGGGCCGGGGTCGATCGACCGACGTACAAAAGAGATGATCTACCTCGCGGTTTCCTCCGTCAACGAATGCGATTACTGCGGATCGCACCACGAAGTCGCCGCTCGCGAGGCAGGGCTCTCGGAGCAGGAGATCGAAGACATTCGCGCGGAAACCGATGTGAGATTTTCGGCCCGGGAACGCGCGGCCCTCCACTATGCCCGCGAACTGACGCGTACGGCCGCGGCGGAAAACGACACCCGTTCCATGCTCGAAACGCTGTTTTCCCCCGAGCAGCAGGTCGAACTGACTCTGGTTATCTCCCTGGCAAACTTTACGAACCGCTTCAACAACGGTCTGAGCGTGCCGCGCGAGAAGGCAGAGAAACACCACGTCGCGTCATAATCGAATTTGGCCGTTCTTGTTGGAATCCATCCGGTTGTTGAAGCCCTTCGCGCGCGGCGTCCGCTCGAGCGTGTTCTTGTAGCGAAGGGCCTTGCGGGTCCGCGCGTTCAAGAGGTGATTAACCTGGCGCGCGAAGCCGGAACACCGATCCGTTTTGAGGACCGGGGCGCTCTCGACAGGTTGTCGAACGTCAAATCTCATCAGGGCGTGATCGCGCTGGGGGCAGCGAAGAAGTATGCGGATCTGGAAGATGTTGCGCCTGCCTCTTCCCTCCTGGTCGTGCTGGACGGGGTGGAAGACCCGCACAATCTTGGCGCCATCGTCCGAACGGCGCATGCCGCGGGCGCCGGAGCTGTCGTTATCGCGGAACGAAGGGCCGCGGGCCTGACGGATGTCGTGGCCAAGGCAGCGGCGGGCGCTCTCGAACATCTCCCGGTGGTGCGAGCCGGCAATATCAATCAGACGCTCCGTTCTCTGAAAGATATGGGGTACTTCATCTGCGGGCTTGACGAGCGAGGAGAAACGCCCTACGACAAAGTGCCCTGGCACGAACGTTCGGTGATCGTGATGGGTTCCGAAGGAAAAGGATTGCACGAGCTTGTCAAAAAGAACTGCGACACTCTCGCGCGAATTCCGATGGCAGGAAAAATCGCCTCGCTCAACGTTTCCGTCGCCGCGGGCGTAGTGCTCTTTTCCTGGCTTTCAAAGCGCGTATAATCCGGTAATGCCAAAAACTCTCTGCTGCCGCGACGTGGGCGTCGATTGCGACTTCCAGGCCAGCGGTGAAACCGTCGAGGAAGTTCTTCGGCAGACTTCAGAGCATGCCAGAACCGCCCACGGATTCGACGATATTCCTCCGGAACTCGCCGAAAAAGTGCAAGCGGCGATCAAAGACTCGTAGCGAAGAAGGGGCAGGTGGGGAATCTGCCCCTTCCCTCATGCTGAAGGCGAACTCACATGCACCGTTTCGGGCTTATGGTGCACGGGCGGCTTGTAAACAGACTGGCTGAGATCCGGTCGCCGTGTTTTACGCGGCAGATTGACCAGAACGGGCTTTCCGGCGCGCGCTGACTCATAGATGGCTTCGACGATCATTACATCAATCAAGCCCTCCTGTCCGTCCGGCTCCGGTTCCCGGTTGTTCCGGATGCAGTCCGAAAAATAATCGATTTCCGCCGCGAACTGATCGCGCTTCGGGAAAGTCCGCTCACTCTTTTGCTCGCCGACCGACAACTGCAGCCGGATGTCCGTGGTGTAGTCGTACGCCGGTTGAGCGGTTATGGCGCCCCTGCGACCGACAATGCTGTAGCTCGACATGTCGGCGGCCCCGAAGCTGACGGTGAAAGAAGCGAGCCGCTCATCCGGGAAGCG
>DASZUZ010000455.1:0-9422 GCA_035547415.1 Bryobacteraceae bacterium
CGGACAACTCCACCGTGGTGGGCATCCCCGGCAAGGTCGTCCGCTACCGGGCGCCCGAGGGCGTTCTCGATCACGGGGTACTGCCGGATCCGGAAGGCCAGGACATCAACGACCTGAAACAGCGCGTGGCCGATCTGGAGAGTATGGTTCGGACTCTGGTCGAGGAGAACCGGACTGTCCGGCCGCGCTGACCGGGCCTTACACTCGCAGCGCGTATTTCTCGCGAATCGCAAACACATAACAGGCGACGCCAATGGCCAGCCAGAATCCGATCGCCAGCAAAGGCGCATCGAAACGGCCCGTGCGCTGCACCATCCACCCGGATAACCACGGCGCGACGACTCCGGCCAGATTCGCCGCCGTGTTCTGGATTCCCGCGACTCGCCCCACCGATCCTGCCGGCATCAGTGTCTGCGTGAGAGCCCAGTAATTAGCGGTCGCGAGCCCGAGTCCGCAGAGGGAGAACACGGCGAGGCACAGGATGACTGGCCCGGAGTGCGTAAACGCGCCGCCGATCTCGCTGAAGGCGAGCAGAAAGCCGGTGATGGTGAAGGCCCGGCGCACGGTAACCGGGTTGCGCCCGCGAGCGATCAGGCGGTCCGCTACATACCCGGCCGCGATCGCGACCGTCGCCATGCCGCTGAAAGACATAAAAGTGTACCAGCCGCTGCCGGTGAGGGAGAGCCCCTGGCGCTCGAAGTAACTCGGCATCCACGTCATGCAGAAATAAACGAAGTACATGTAGCAGAACGTGGCGAGGAAGGTGCCCCACATGACGGGGCTGGCGAGGATCATCCCCCAGCCCGGGCCCGCCGTGGTCTCCACTTTCCGCTCCCGCTGCTGGTCGTCCCTGACCAGCAGTGCCCACGGAATCAGCCACAGGAGCGAACCGAAACCGGTGATCAGGAACATCACCCGCCAGCCGTGATCGCGAATCAGATAGGCCGCGGCCAGACTGCCGAGCGCCGGTCCGTATTTCGTACCCGACATATAGATGCCGATCGCGAGGCCGCGCCGTCGCTCCTCAAAGTGATCGCCGATGTATCGCAGGCTGGCGGGGAGGACGATGGCCTCCCCCGCCCCCAGCACCAGCCGAAGAAACACAAGCGAAGCAACCGATCCCGCCAGCCCCGTCGCTCCGGCGACCAGGGACCAGACGAGAAACCCGACGAACAGAGTCCGGCGGACGCCGAAGCGGTCCACCAGCCAGCCGGCGGGAATCTGCAGCGCGGCATAGGTCCAGAAAAACGCGGAGAGCGCCATGCCCTTCGATGCGGGCGTCAGGCCGAAGCTCTTCGGCATCGCGTTCAGCGCGAACGAGAGATTGGTCCGGTCGATGTACGCAATGACGGCGGCCAGAGAAAGCAGCCCGGCAATCGCCCAGCGCCGGGAAGAAGCCTGGATCTGAACCGAAGGAGCCGCGGTCGCCGCATTTGCCATCGCGACACTTAAGATATCCTGGCGGCCATCCGCCTAATTGCGCGCGAGCGAGAGAGGGTGGATCTGCGTCACCAGTTCCACCGCAAAGACTTTGTCGACGGCCCCGTTGTTTTTCATGTAGTGCGTGATCTCGTATCCGGCCTTGACGAGTTCGCGAACACCGGGGCGGAAACCGGCGACAGCTTCGATAATCTGCCGGTCGCCCTCACCCGCGCTCGCGTTGACGTATCCGCACCGCGCGGCCACATACCAGCGGGGATGAAGCACCCTCTTCAGTTCGGCGTAGGCCGCCTGTTCATGGAAATCGGGAACCGCCCGGTAGGGCATCGTGAACTTCTGCCACTCCCCCTGCGCGTTCCAGTGGCCGCTCGCCCATTGGACATCGACACCGATTGCCCGGGCAGGCAGCTGCTTCGGATTGGCCTCTCCGTGGCGAAAAAAACGGGAATTTCGGGCGAGATAGGGTCCCCGGTAGGCCGAAGCGCCGATCCGGAATCCCTGACGAATCGTGACTCCACCGCCGCCTGCCCAGTTCGCGTATTGATCGGAGGCGAAGACGCTTCTCGGATTGGCGGGAGACGAGTTCGCGAACTGAACGCGCCCGTCCCACTTACCCCGGGTCGCGTCGATCTGCGCACCCGCCACTCCCAGGCTGGAGACGGCCGCGTAGTAGTAACCGTATTGGCCGGGCAGATCGATCAGGGGATTGTCCGCGTCATCGTACCGGAGCAGGAAGGACCCGAACGCAGTGGTCAGTTGACCCACCCGGATGACCAGAGATCCGCTGTCGCTCGCGCGCGAATAGTTCAGACTGCCGTTGAGCAGATACCCTTTCACGCCGTCTCCGGACGTTCCCAGGTTGCTCAGGAAATAATGCCGGGAATTGACCTGCCACGCGCCGGATGCGCTCCAGTGCTCGTTGATCTTCCAGGTCGGGTAGAACACTGCCCGGAAACCGGCGCCGCTGTCTTCGCCGAGAGCGCCCACGCCGCTCAGGGTTGTGCGCAGATCGAAGCCGGAACTCGCTTCCTGCCCTGTCGCTCGCGCGGCAACCAGCAAGACAAGCGTGACGAGGCGCGTCTTCAGACGGCCTCCGCCAGAGCCGATTTCGCGGCTGGTTTTTCAGCCGGAATTTGGGCAAACGCCCCCACAATCCGCGGGTCGAACTGCGTCCCGGCATTCGCGCGCAGGATCTGAATCGCCTGTTCGTGGCTCATACCGCGCCGGTAAGGACGATCGCTCGTCATCGCGTCATACGCGTCGGACACATGGATGATGCGCGCGTCGATGGGCGTTTGTTCTCCCGACTGGCCCTTCGGATATCCCGTGCCGTCCCAATTCTCGTGATGAAGTTCGACCGCCGCGAGATAAGGCGAAAAACCCTGTACGCCTTCGAGAATCCGCCGGCCGATTTCGGGGTGTTGCCGGACGATCGCAAATTCCTCGTCCGTCAGTTTGCCGGGTTTCTGGAGGACAGTGTCCGCAATGCCGATCTTTCCGATGTCATGGAGCAAAGCACCGATCCGGATGCGCTCGATATGCTCCGGAGCCAGATCGAGAGCCGCTGCCGTGGCGCACGAGAAGTCACTGACCCGGCGGCTGTGACCCGCGGTGTAACGATCGCGCGCGTCCAGCGCATTCGCGAGCGAGCCGACAAATTCCACATAGGCGGTCTCGAGGCTGTTTTGAGCCTCGCGCACGGCGACCGCCGCGCGGTTAAAGCTTTCCGCCAGATCGCGGAGTTCCCGGATGTGCGACATGCCGCTGCTCTCATCCACGGTGAATTCCGGCAGCACGCCCGTTCGTCCGGCTCGGCGGAGATCGGACACCATCCGGGCCATCGGATTCACGATCGAGCGAGCCGACGCCACGCTGATGAGCAGAGCCAGCAGCACGGCCGCTCCGGCCGCCATCGCGAAGACTCGCCCCAGAACCGACTTCACCGCGCCCGTGGCTACATCCACATTCTGGAGCGTTCGTACGACGTCCCTTCCGCCGGCGGAAGGGACGGGCATCGGAAGCGAAATCCACGCATCGCCACGAAGCCGGATTTCGCATTCGGATTCCGGCGCGCACCCCCGGAGCGCAGCATCGACCTCCCGAACCGGTATGCCGGGAATGCTGGATTCAAGGACTCTGCCCTCGTGCATCAGCACAGCCGGGGTGGTCAGGCCGGAAAGGTCGAAGTCTTCGCCGATTGATAGCGAGCCAATATTCTCCTGGTTCTCGTCGACCGGCACCGAAGCGATCTGAATGGCGCGCCCATTCAGATCGATGAGCCCTTCTCTTGTGCCGCTCAGGACCGAGGGATTCAGCGGCATAAGCTGACGCCCCTCACGGACCACTCCGACCAGCGGCGTTCCATCCGAAGCCGAGAACAGTAACAGATCGAAGCCCATGTGCTCGCCGAGTTCGCGCAACTGGTCTTCGACGGTGTTCCTCGCGACCGCACTGTGGCGCTCCGCGAGCAGCAACTGCAGTCCCGCCTTAAGCGCGGCGTTCTCGCCCGCCACCCTGAGGAACCGGCTGCTTCGGAGATCGCTCTTCGAACGCAGACGCGCCAGCGCGCGGTGATTCTCCCGCAACGAAGCGCGCAGTCCGTCACGGACCGTCGACTGCGTCATCGTGTGGATCATCCAGAAACTGAGCGTCAGGAGGACGCTGAATGGCGCAAAGCACAGCAGAAAAGCGCGCGTCCGGAACCGCATGGTCAGCGTTCGCCCCCGCTCAATGGGATGACGAACTCCACGCGGGCGTCCTGTCCCGGCGAGATCCGCACGGTTTTACGAAAAAATCCGGCGGACTTATGCCATGCCACCACGGTGTATTGTCCCGGAGCAAGGTCCCGTAATTCGAAACGCCCGGCCCGATCCGCCTTCGCGCACCACTCGTTTGGCGTAACCACAATCGTTGCCGCCATATTCGGATGCAGGTGGCAATTCACGTAGACAATGCCCGCCTTCGCAAATGTGACATACCGGGTCTGGCCTTTGGAATAATTTCCCAGATCGAATGGCTTTGCCTTCGAAAGCGAAAAAACGTTGTGGAAAATTGGGTCGAGATTCGGGAACGAAACCGTGGAACCCACCGGTACCACCACGAGGTCCGGATCGAACCTTCGCCCGGCCTGTTCAAGCACCGCGCGGACCGGCGCCGGGGTTCCCTCGCCTTCGATCCAGATCGCGACCCGCGTCCGTTCGAAAGCGAGCGGGTCCGACTCGGACTGGTTCGATGGGGAATCTTTGCCCAGTTCCACCATCGCGCCCCGCTGGTACAGGGATACAGACGGCGTAACGCTACGCCTCGTCAGCTTCCTGTTGATGACAATATTGCCGCTGATATTCTCTGCCCGGAGAGCCGCGGCGAGAACGATCGTCGCGATCAGACCGCGCATGCGTTCCTCTCATAATATCGGCCATTGATGGAAGAATCTTTACTAACTTTCGGCAACTAAGGTCCAGGGACTCGGTGCGATAATTCGCGCATGGGCACAAGATTCATCCGCTTCGCCTGTGTCCTCTGCCTGTCGACGACCGGATGGGCGCTCGAATCGCCTCCCCGGAACATCGCGCTCAACGACCTGCTGAACGTCACGATACAAGGTGAACCGGATCTGTCCGGGAAGGTGAAAGTCGTGAAAGGATCGATCAGCCTTCCCCTGCTGAAAGAAACGATCCGCGTGGACGGTCTTTCGCCGGAGGACGCGCAGGCACTGATCGCCGACGCCTATAAACGAGAAAAAATCCTGCTGAACCCGATGGTCACCGTGACAGTGCGCGAACCGGAGAGCACCAGGGTGAAAGTCGAGGGCGCGGTCAGCAAACCACTGACCTTTGAAATCGACGGTGAAATCACGCTGAGTGAGGCTCTGGCGCGCGCAGGCGGCATGACGGCCACTTCGGGAAACATCGTCATCATGAAGCCGACGGGCAATATAGTCGTACCGGTACGCGGCCTCCTCGATGGCGAAGATCAGCGGTACAACGTAAAAATCTCGGGCGGAGAGGACATCCGCGTTTCGCCCGGCGCGCGGTGATCACGGGTTCACTTTGTACTCGGTCCGGAAGGGTCCCATCTTCGGGTAGTACATCTGCGCGCGAACTGATTCCGTGATCTGGCGGACATGGCCCAGATCGTGAAAAGCCCACTCGTTGAGCAGTTCCTCCACCGTGATGGTCCCCAGCCGCGCATGCCGCCCCGTGCGCCGGAGCGCCGCCGGGTCGAGCCCGCGGAGAAACGCGACATTATCCTCGCGCTGCTCTTCCCAGTGGGCGAACGACTCCTCGGCTTCGCGGTTTGAATAAGTTCCGGCGGCGGCATAAGCCTCCTGATCGTAGGGCTCGATCTCCGGATTCTCTTCGCCGACCATTTTCTCCACGCGCGGCCGGAAGCAATGTCCTTCGGTATGGGAGAGATGTTCGAGAATCTCCGCGATCGACCAGCGGTCCGCCGAAGCCTTCCACTGCGTCTCTTCCTCGCTGACGCCCGCCATCACCAACCGGAGTACCTCCGGAGTCGCGTCGAGATGATCGATCGCCGGGTGTTCGAGTTTACGCGGAGCCATCTTTTGATCGTAGCGGAACCGGCGGCGGTTCGGGTACGACGAGAAATCCCGATTCACCGTCGCCAAACACCGTATTTCGTTCCCTGCCCCAGAACCAGTAATGCGCGCCCGTGTAGGCGCAGAGGATCGCGTCCAGCCGGTCTTCCACGTGCTTCCGGGCGATGCCGCCGGCGGGAATGGCCAGCAGTTTCGTCAATACGCACGGCGGATCCGCGCGCCGCAGCGAATAGAGCATACGGCGTAATCGCGCCAGCTGCGCAACGCGCTCGGCGACCGCGCCTTTTTTGTATGCCAGCCGGTAATCGAGCCCGAACAACTGGACGATCGTGGCGTGCGGGAAGACTTCGATCTGATAACGGCCGGGCTCGCGCGGAGTCAGATCCGGAGCGTGCCGGTAGCCTTCGCGTTCCAGCGCAGCCGAGAAACTCGTCGTCTTCGCGGCGAAGGGCCGCCCGAGATTCGCCGGATGGCAGCCCAGTCCGAATTTGCGGAAGGCCGCATTCAACTGACGTTCACCGGGACGCTGGCCAGCCGCATTCCGGATGATGGTCGGGGCGTCGATCGCGATCATTGCGGGACCGTCTTCCGCCTGCTCGCGAATCCAGCGCAAAACGTCAGAATGTTCGCCGGCCAGCGCCAGGTCCTTCAGACGCAGCGCGTCCCGCGACCATTCGAGAGCTGCCAGCCCCGTGGCGCCGTTGATCCACCCCAGATCGATGCCAAGAAAAACCATACACGAAAGGCGGATCGTTTATCCTACATGAAGGCCAAAACCCCGTTTGTTGGGCCCTTCAAAAGCGCCCATGAAATCCTCTCTCCGAACACGGACGTTCACGCTTCTCGCGATTGCCGCGAGTTCTCTCCCCGCTCAGAAAATCTCCCGGATCACAACGCCCAAGGAAGCCCTCGGTTTCAATATCGGCGACGATTACCAGGTCGCCAATTACACACAGCTTGAAGCGTACTGGAAGAAACTGGCGGTGGAATCGGACCGGATGAAGCTCGTCGATATCGGCAGGACCGAAGAAGGCCGGCCGCAGTACATGGCTGTGATCACATCACCGGAAAACCAGAAACATCTTGCGAAGTATAAGTCCATCGCGCAGCGTCTCGCGCACGCGGAGGGCGTTTCCGAAGAGCAGGCCAGGCAGCTCTCGAAGGACGGCAAAGCGGTGATCTGGATCGATGGCGGTCTGCACGCGAGCGAAAGCGTGGGATCGCAGCAACTGATGGAAACGGTTTTTCAGCTGCTCAGCCGCACCGACCCCGAGACCCTTCGAATCCTCAACGACGATATCGTGCTCTGCGTGCAGGCCAATCCCGACGGTCAGGAGTTCATCGCCAACTGGTACATGCGGGAGAAAGATCCGCTGAAGCGCTCGATGAACAATCTGCCCCGCCTCTACAACAAATATGTCGGGCACGATGATAACCGGGATTTCTATCTCTCCGCCATGAAGGAAACCACCAACATCAACAGGCAGTTGTTTATCGAATGGTTTCCCGAGATCGTCTATAACCACCATCAGACCGGGCCCGCCGGCGCGGTGATTTTCATGCCGCCGTTCCGCGATCCCTTCAATTACAACCTGGACCCGCTCATCCCGCTGGGCGTCGAACTCGTGGGAACAGCGATGCACAGCAGGCTGGTAGCGGAGGGGAAGGGCGGTTCGGCGATGCGCAGCGGCGCCAACTACTCCACCTGGTGGAACGGCGGGCTCCGAACGATTACTTACTTTCACAACATGATCGGGCTGCTGACCGAAATCATCGGTTCGCCGACCCCGATGGACATCGCGCTCGTTCCGGACAAGCAACTGCCGCAGGGCGACTGGCCGCTGCCGATTGCGCCGCAGAAATGGCATTACCGGCAGTCCATCGACTACGAAGTGACGAACAACTACGCGATTCTCGATCTTGCATCGCGCTATCGCGAGACGTTTCTGTTCAACTCCTGGCGCATGGGCATGAATTCGATCGAACGAGGCAGCCGCGATAACTGGACCATCACGCCGAAGCGCATCGAAGCGCTGAAAGCCGCCGCGCCTGAGGCTGCGGGGGGACGCGGCGGCAGCGTCCCCGCCGGCCTTTACGAAACCGTTCTGCACGATCCGAAACTGCGCGATGCGCGCGGGTATATCATTCCGTCCGACCAGCCCGATTTCCCGACCGCCACGAAGTTCGTCAACACACTTCTGAAGAACGGCATCGCGGTTACAAAGGCGACCTCCGCGTTTACCGTGAACGGCAAGACCTATCCCGCCGGCTCACTGGTCATCAAAACGGCGCAGGCGTTCCGACCGCACATTCTCGACATGTTCGAGCCGCAGGATCATCCGAACGACCTTCGTTACCCGGGCGGTCCCCCCGTCCCGCCCTATGACATCGCCGGCTGGACGCTGGCATTCCAGATGGGCGTGCAATTCGATCGCATCCTGGATCCGTTCCACGGCCCTTTCGCGAAAGTGGACGGACTGCTGGCGCCGCCCGCGGCTCCGGTTACAGGCCCGTCCAGTCCCGCGGGATGGCTCATCAGCCACCGGCAGAACGATGCGTTTATCCTCGTGAACCGGCTGCTGAAGGCGAATTGCGATGTTTACTGGCTGAAGAAGAACGTTCAGGATCTGGGAACGGGAACCGTCTGGGCGCCGGCATCCGCCCTGGCCGGATCGATCGTGGAAGCCGCGGTTCGCGAACTGGGCATCAAAGCCGAAGGCGTGGCGACACCGCCATCGGGAGACGCGATGAAGCTCAGACCCATCCGCATCGGTCTTTACGATCAGTACGGAGGATTGATGCCTGCAGGATGGACTCGGTGGATTCTCGAGCAGTACGAGTTTCCGTTTCAGCTGGTTTATCCGCAAACCCTCGACGCGGGCGACCTGAAGAGTCAGTTCGATGTCCTGGTCTTTGTCGACGGCGCCGCCCGTCTCGGCGGCAACCCGGCACGGACCGGTGGCCGCGGCGGTTTCGGACTGCCTGTCCCGGAAGACCTGCCCGCGGAATACAAGAGTACGACGGGCCGGATCACGGCCGAAAAGACCATCCCGCAGATCCGCCGCTTCATCGAGTCGGGTGGAGACGTGATAACGATCGGCAGTTCCACGAGTATGGCCCAGGCGCTCGGGCTGCCGCTGAAGAACTACATGACGGAAATCGGCCCCGACGGCAAGGAACACCCCCTGCCCCAGGATAAGTTCTACGTTCCGGGTTCACTGCTGAAAGTATCCGTGGACAACACGAATCCGCTTGCCTACGGCATGCCGGAAAAGGTGGACGTATTCTTCGACTCGAGCCCCGTTTTCAGGCTGCAGCCGGACGCCGCGCGGAAGCGCACGTCGGCGGTTGCGTGGTTCAGCGGGGCGGAAGTGCTCGACAGCGGCTGGGCATGGGGCCAGCAATACCTGAACGGAGGCAC